>JBDGZZ010000127.1:0-10886 GCA_039588335.1 Gemmatimonadota bacterium
CGAGAATATTGAACCAAGCCTCCCGCACCTTTTCCGTAGTAGCCCGGACCCTTTTATCCCCCGGGGGCTTGATGCGCCGACCTTTGAACTCACCGGCGGTGATTCTCACTGTTCAGCCGGACTGATCTGGACAATGCGTGCCTGGAGTTTGCTGGTGCCGCGCCATTCGTTTCGATCCAACTTGAACGCCACGGCCACCGGTCTGCTCCACCAATCACGCTCGACCCTGTCCGCCCACCCAAATCCGATCGCCTCAATAGTTCCCGTACCGTCTTCCAGAGTGAACTTGAGGTGGTTGGAGCCAACGGTCGAGGGCGATTTGACGTGGGCTTTCTCCACGCCCAGTACCGGCGCGGGGTTACCGGGACCACAAGGCTCGAGGTGACGCATGAGCCGCTCGAGATCGTCGTCCAGCACCTCGATGGAACCAACTAGGTCCACGCGCTGCGTTGGTACGAGATCCTCCGCACTCAATTCTGCCACCGCGACATCATTGAACGCCGACCGAAACGACGGCAAATGTTCGCGCTTCACTGTCAACCCGGCAGCCGCCTTGTGTCCCCCCCAGCGCACGAGGTATTGGGCGCACTGGCCGATTGCTTTGTACAGGTCGAAGCGGGGTATGCTGCGTCCCGACCCCCTGCCTTCATCTCCCTCGAGCCCGATCATGATCGTGGGTCGATGGTATCGTTCCACCACACGGGACGCCACTATCCCGATCACTCCCGGATGCCACCCGTCACGTGCCAGAACGAGCCCGTGGGATTCCTTCAAGTCGACACCGCTCTCGATCTCTTCGACTGCCTCGTTGAGTATTCGTTCGTCGATCTCCTGACGGCGGGCATTGATGGTATCGAGCGAACGAGCGAGATCGTGAGCTTGGCGCTCGTCGTCGCACAGGAGGAGGTTGAGCCCGTCCATTGCATCACCGATACGACCAGCCGCATTGAGCCTGGGCGCCAATACGTAGCCTACCTGTCCCGAGCGAATCGGTTTCCCGGAAAGACCAGTGACCTCCAGCAGGGCCCGGACGCCGGCCCAGCGCGACTGTTCCAACATCTTGAGTCCGAACCGTACCAACGTGCGGTTCTCGCCGATCAAGGGAACGATGTCCGCCACTGTCGCCAAAGCAACCAAGTCCAACAGGTGCAGGGGGGCGGTGTCCGGCATACCCAACTCGCCGCACACCGCCTGTGCCAACTTGAAAGCCACTCCGGCGCCGCACAGCTCCTTGCTAGCCGCCTCACAGTCCGGTCGTCGCGGGTTTACCACAGCGTCCGCAGGCGGCAATACGCCCGGGAGGTGATGGTCGGTGACAACGACCTGTAGACCTTCATCCTTGGCCTGCTTCACGGTCTCGAAAGCCGAGACACCGCAGTCGCAAGTCACTACGAGTCCGACACCGTTCTTCCGCGCCATCTCGATACCGGCCGGGCCAAAATCGTATCCGTCTCGCAGTCTATGGGGGACAAACGGTACCACGTTCGCGCCGGCGTGAGTGAGAATACGTGTGAGGAGGGCAGCCGAACACTGTCCATCCACATCGTAATCACCGTGTACCAGAATCGTACGGCCCGATCTCACAGCGTCAGCCACAAGCCGGGCCGCGATGTCCATGTCCTTCAGCAGGTATGGATCCGTCAGGCCATCAAGTGACGGACGAAGGAACTCCCTTGCTTCATCAGGAACCGCAAAACCCCGCTGAACCAGGAGTTCAGCCAGGGTCTTCGGGAGGTTCAGCGTGGTGGCAAGCAATTGCACTTCGGCAGGGTCGGCCGAGGGCACCACTTTCCAACTGGCCAAGGTCATTCGGAATCGGCTTTGTACACCAACACGCCGCAGGCTTCGCACGGCTCCACGGCTTGTCCATTTTCGATCTGTTGCCGCCGGTGCATCGGCACCGACGTGAAGCAGTGACCACAGGCACCACCGCGCAGAGGATACAAGGCCTGGGGCGCCCTGCCCCGAAGGATTCGCCGATAGAGCTCCAACATCTTTGGCTGGATGTTCTTTGCGGCTTTGTCACGGATTGCCTCGGCAGCGGCGATCTCTTTCTCGTACTCAGCTGTCTGGGCTGCCAGTTCCTCCCTTGCGGGCGCCTGTTCCTCTTTGATGCGGTTCATTTCCTCCTCGGCCTCGGCCACCGCCTTTTCGGCTTCCTGCACCTTGTCGGCTGACCTGATCCACTCAGCCTCTTCCTTGGCGAGCACGCTGCGAGCGAGATCCAGCTCCGACATGATGGTCGAAGCTTCCTTCGCTCCCCGCACCCACTCAAGACGCTGGCGCCTGCGCTCCTGCATGACCCGGTAGCTTTCGATGCGCTCCTCGAGTTCCGCTCGCTTCGCTTCGGCCTCCTGAGCTGCTGTGCGAGCCGCCCCGAGCTTCCCTTCTAACTCGGACAGAGTCGTGTCGAGAGCTTCAATCGCGGGCTCCAGCGCCTTGAGTTGCGCCTCGCCACCCTTCACTGCATTGTCCTTCACCTGCAGATCTAACAAAGTTGGTAGGTCAACCTGCACCAGTCTCTCCTCCTCGGCGTATTACGTTCCAGTCCTGTGTTCGCAGTTTTCTAGACTCTATGTTCAACTCAGCTTTTTGCTTCAGAAGCTCGATCTTCTCTGCTTCCGAAGCCACTGCAATCTGGCGTGCTACGGCGCGTTTCTTCTCGGAAAGCGATCGGTTCTCCAACCGCCGTAGTGCCCCTTCAACAATCGCGTCAACGTTTTCTTCTCCCAGGCCCTGCTGCATCAGCTCGAGCAACATGGTGCGAGCCTCACCTTCGACCAGGTCGACGAACTCGCTCGGGCTGGCCTCCTCACCTGCTTTACCTACCAGCTCCAGGAGTTCCAGCTCTGGTTCCCGCACATGTTCTACATTCGAAAGCAACTCCTTGATCCGACCCCGCCACTCCGAAGCGTGTAGCATCACACGTAACAGATCTCTCTCAGGGGTCGGGCCCCGGTGCCGCCTGCGGCCTGGCTCACCCACCCTCTCCGGGCCAGATCTGCTGTACTCCACCCGTTCCGTCGGTCTTCGCGGCCGCGCTTCGTGTACCACAGACTCACGCGACACGCCGAGTGCCTCAGCAGTGCGCGTTACGTACAAGTCGCGCGTAACCGAATCGGACGCTGCCTGTATGGTGGGCACTAACCGGTCGAGGGCCCGCCTCCTCCCCGAAAGCGTTCCCAGCCAGCCCTTGCGCTCCAACAGCTGCAGCTTGCGTTCGAGAACGTCCATCGCGTCATCCAACAGCCCGCCAATCGCGGCCGCACCACCCTCTTTCGCAACGGTGTCCGGGTCCTCTCCCTGCGGCAGAGTTGCTACGGCAACTCGGAGGCCGGCCCGCAATAACTCGTCAGCCGCCCGGAACGACGCGCGCAGACCGGCTGCGTCGCTGTCGTACAGCAGGATGACGTTCTTGGTGTAACGCTTGAGCAGGTTAGCCTGTGCGTCGGTCAGTGAAGTGCCGAGCGGCGCTATGACTTCCTCAACACCAATGTCGGCCAACCGCAGTACGTCGAAGTACCCTTCAACGACGACCGCACGCTCGGCCTTTCGTATGGCGTGTTTGGCATCATGGAGGTTGTAGAGCAGACGCCCCTTGTGAAAGATCTGCGATTCCGGGGAATTCAGATACTTCGGTTCACCCTCACCAAGTACGCGTCCACCGAACCCGACAATTCTGCCTCTCAAGTCGTGGATTGGAAAGAGCAGCCGGTTCCAGAAGCGCGGACGAACCGATCCGTCGTCGCGTTTGACGGCGAGCCCCGCTTCAAACAACACGTCATGCTCGACCCCTAACTTCTCCATCGCTTGAAGGAAATCGTCCCCTCTAGGCGAGAACCCCAGACCAAGAGGGCCCAACCGTTCGGTTTCGATTCCCCGGCCCGCCATGTACTTGCGTGCCCCCTCCGCATCGTCAGCCTCGATCAACCGGCGCGTGAACCACTCAGCTGCCACTGATACGGCAGAGAACAACGGTTCTCTCGGATCGGGACCGCCCGTGGGCCGGTCGGGAATGGATATGCCGCAGCGGCTGGCGACCTCTCTCACCGCGGTGGGATACTCCATTCCCAGCCGTTTCATGAAGAACGTGAATATGTCACCACCCTCGTGACACACGAAGCAATAGAACATCTGCTTCTTCGGAATGACGGCGAGGTTTCGGTGTTTCCCCCCGTGAAACGGGCACGGTCCCCGATAGTCGGTGCCGGTTCGCTTCAACTCCACGTGCTCACCGATGATCTCCACTATGTCGGCGGTATCGCGCACGCGCTCGATCAGCTCTTCGGGAATGCTACTCACGCGCTGAACTCCACGATGGTCACACCCGTGCCACCTTGCTCCGCCGGAGCAAGACAGAACGTTGCCACTCGCCGGTCGCCCTTCAACACCTGTGTTACCCTGACACGCAATGCGCCAGTGCCTTTCCCGTGAATGATGCGAATCCAAGGGAGGCCGGCCGCGATGGCGGAGTCAACGGCAAGGATCAGTGCAGCTTCTGCTTCGTCTCCCGTCAAGCCTCGAAGATCGATCTCGGATGGGGCGTCTACTTCGGGGAGCTGGGAGCTGGGAGCGGTGAGCGGTGAAGTCTTGGTGCTCTTGGACGCAGCTCCAGTGAGCATGGAACCCGAACCGTCAGTACCGCGCCCAGCTCGCAGCTCCCCGCTCCCCTTGATCTTCCATCCATCGGCCTGCAGTCGCTTCAACGCATCCGCCTCGTTGCGCACACCATCTTCTACCAGACGTCGTGCTTCCTTTGCAGTCGCTTCGGTAACCGCCGCCCGGGCTACTCCAAGCGCTTGTTCCACCCGACGCCGTGCTTCCAACAAAAACCGTCGAGCCTGCTCCCTTCCCTCCTGCTCGGCCAGCTTCTCTCTCTCTCGGAGATCTCGATCGCGCGAATCGAGCGTCTCGCGCAGTCGCTCGGCCGTCTCACTCTCCTTGGCCAGCCGAACAGCTTGCAGCGACATCTGCTCCTGCTGGCACATCAGCTGTTGTTCCTTCCTCTCGAGATCGGCCAGCATGGCTTCCAGTGAACGGGCCTCCTTCGGCTGAAGCTGCTCCGCTCTCTCGAGCACATCGTCGGGAACTCCCAGCCTGCGAGCGATGGCTAGTCCGAAAGAACGTCCCGGCCGGTCCTTGATGAATCGATAGGTCGGCGCCAGCGTCTCGGTGTCGAACTCCAACGAGCCATTCACGACACCTTCGGTCCGGGCGGCCAGTTCCTTCAGCTCGCTCAAGTGGGTCGTCGCAATCGTGGTACTGCCCCGATCGTTGAGTGACAGCAATGTGGCTCCGGCAAGCGCGGCACCTTCCATCGGATCCGTTCCGCCACCGAGTTCGTCCACCAACACCAACGTTTTCGCTTCCGCCTGCTCCAGGATTTCACGCAGAGCCGCCACGTGTGCGCTGAACGTCGAAAGGCTCGCCGCTATCGACTGGTGGTCACCTATGTCCACGAAGAGCGAGCCGTACACAGGAATTGCCGTACCCTTCCCCAGCGGTGGTATGATGCCACTCTGCACCAGAGTACAGAGTAGGCCCACGGCTTTGAGCAGCACGGTCTTGCCACCCGCATTTGGCCCGCTGACCAGTAGCGTGTGCTCTTCGGTCGACAGGTACAGGTCGAAAGGCACCGCTTGCCCGCCCTCGGCAACTAGGAGGGGATGTGCCCCTCGAACGATGCACAACGCGCGTTCCTCGTCCGTTACTTGCGGCTGAGCGCTGTCGCTCTCGATCGCGAAGCGCGCTCGCGCATACGTGTCGTCCACACTGCGGCACATCTCGAGTCCGGCAGCCAAATCGAACCGATACGGTCGAATCCGTTCGGTCAGGTCACGCAAGACCGCGAGTACAGCCCGCGCTTCCTCTGACTCCCAGCGGTTGAGTTCGTTACCCAGTTCCACGGCTTCTGGCGGCTCCACAAAGAGGGTGGCGCCGGAGCTGGACTCTCCGTGTACGATTCCCTTCACTCGTTCGCGGTCGTCGCGCCTCACCGGGATCACATAGCGCCCACTCTTCAGAGTGACCTCACCGCTACCACCCGATTGGCCCAACGACCTGATTTGTTTCTCCAGAAACGCTACGAGGCGTGCCCGCGTTTCTCGCATTCTGCGCCGTGCTTTGGATAGCTCCGGAGATGCATCGTCTCGTACTCCTCCATCCGGTTCCAATGCCCGGCCGACGGCCTGGCTGATTCCCTGCGGAGGAATCTCCGCTGCCAAAGCCGCCACCCTCGGAGCTTCAGCCGCAACGCGGTCCAAGCCGGCGCGAACATTCTGCATTGCTTCGGTGGCGGCACCGACCGCAAACAGCTCAGCCGGTTCCAACACGTTCCCCATGACCTCGAGTTTTTCCAATACCGGCCGGATGTCATGCACCGCCTCAGGACGGAAAGGATCGCCGGAATCCAGCAGCCTCTGGAACTCCGTTACCGTTGCCAGTTCTGAGGTAATCCAATCAATGGAGCCTGAGGGAACCCTCGAGCGGACTGACTCTGCACCGATCTCCGATACCGCGTGGCGCGCAACGACCTCCAGGGCGGTTGCAAACTCGAGTGCGCCGAGCGTCGCGGGAGTTGCCACTCCGGCAAATGAGGAAGGGGTGCCGGTGACTCCTGTCGCCAACACCCCTTGCTCCTTATCCACTGGGCTATCGCTGTTCACTGGCCGCACACAGTGCGGCACCCTGAGGGCACGGCTAGGTACACGTTGGCCCTGCCATGGGACCGGTTTGATCTTCTGTGGAACACTTGGATGCGGACTGCTGGGAAGCTGATACTCGTAATCTCACTCAGAGGATGGACTCCTAGGGTCTTAGCGGACGGCGCCGCTTTCGCTTCGCAGCATTGAGCTTCCGCTTGCGTCGTTCGCTTGGCTTCTCATAATGACGATACTTTCGCAGATCTGAGAGAATCCCTGCCTTCTCGCACTTCTTCTTGAAGCGTCGTAGAGCCCGCTCGAAACTCTCGTCCTCGTAGATGAATACTTCAGCCATTAAGCCTCAATCCCCCGGGGCTCGATGATTGTCCTCTGAACGGCGTAGGTTAGAAAAGTTAGGTGAAATACTGATGAATCTCAAGCCAATCTAACCGGGAGGCCAGTGCATTGCCCTGCCCCCCAAGATGTGGGCGTGCAGATGAAAAACCGTCTGGCCTCCGTCCGCATTTGTGTTGATCACGACACGATAACCCTGCTCAGAGAGCCCTTCCTCTTCTGCCACGGCACTGGCGAACAACAGCAAGCCACCCAACAAATCTGCATCAGACACCTGGTTCAGCGACGGCACATGTAAACGCGGTATTGCCAGCACATGGGTCGGTGCCTCCGGATTGATGTCCCGAAAGGCAACGAACCTCTCATCCTGTGCTACGATGGCCGCCGGGATCTCACCGGTCACGATCTTACAGAATAGACAGTCACCCATTGTCACGCCCCGAAGGCTTCCTTCATTCGATTCCAGATCCGGCGACCGAGCCCGTCTTCAGTGGGAGGGTCGCCCTCCAGTTCGGACAGCTGCTCAAACAGCTCCTTGAGTTCAGGGCTCAGCTTCGTCGGCGTCCAGACTTGGACACTGACGTACATGGAACCGCGGTGGCCGTCGTTCACGTTCGGCAGCCCTTTGCCACGCAGAGTGAGGACCGAACCCGATTGAATCCCCGGCTCCAGCTCGACCGTCTCGTTTCCATACGGAGTCGGCACCGAGAATTCGCCCCCCAATGCAGCTTGGCTGAACGCTACAGGAAGGTCGTAGATGAGATCGTCTCCGCGCCGCTCGAATCGAGGATCTTCTTCGACATCTAGCTCGACGAGAAGGTCACCGCGCGGACCGTTCCTCGGTCCGACTGCGCCCTTTCCCCTCAGTGTCAGGTAGTTCTCGTGCGAGACACCGGGCGGTACCTCGATGTCCACCAACGTTTCGGCCCGCACGCGACCATCGCCGCGACACGCGACGCACGGCTCGGTGACAGTCGTCCCTTCGCCGTGACATGTGGGACACGCGCTGACCGACACCAACTGGCCGAACAGCGATTGCTGAGCTCGCCGGACCTCACCTGCACCACCGCAGGTGCGGCACGGACCGGCTGAACTGCCACGTTCAGCACCTGTGCCTTCACAAGCTTCGCAAGGCTGCAGAGTTTTTAGCTTGATTTTTCGTTTGGCGCCGTGAGCTACATCCTCCAGACTGAGCTTGAGAGACACTCTGATATCCTGGCCACGCCTCTGGGTCCGTCGTGCACGCTGGCCACCTCCGAAAATCGCATCGAAGCCACCCATCCCGCCGAAATCACGCATGAACATGTTGAGCGCTTCGGACAGATCAAACGGATGGAACCCGAAGCCACCGCCACCACCACCACCTTTCAACCCAGCCATCCCAAACCGGTCATAAGCCGATCGCTTCTGAGGGTCGTGCAATACGTCGTATGCCTCGCTCACTTCCTTGAACCGCTCTTCAGCGTCTTTCCCACCGTCGTTCCGGTCGGGGTGGTACTTCATTGCTAGTTTGCGGTAGGCCTTCTTGATGTCATCCGTGGAAGCATCGCGAGGTACGCCGAGCACTTCATAGAAATCCTGTTGCATATTCTCCCTAACTAGCTAACGCTCGGCGGTGCAAGATCGCTCACCAAACGGCTGGCATGCTCCACCAGTGAGACGACCTTGCTGTACGGCATACGCGTAGGGCCCATTACTCCGATCACGCCGGACAGGGACCCGGACTGGTAGGTCGACGTGACAATCGTAAACGCACGGAACTTCGGATCCAGATTCTCGCCGCCAATCGTTACCGTCAGACCCGGAGCACCCCGTTCCTGCAGCGCTCGACGGAGCAAGTCTCTTTGCTCCGTAATCTCGAGCAGTGTCCGCATGCGGGTGTTCGAACTGAACTCAGGCTGGTCGGCCAGCATCTGGGCACTGCTCAGCACGACTGGCGTGTCTTCTTTGTCCGCAACGTTGAAGATGCTCTCGGCCTCCTCGACAAAGACGTGAAGCAGCTCTTCTCCTTTGGGATTCACAGCTGCATCGCGCAGCCGCTCTCTCAGCGTGCCCCGAATGTTGCGCAGGCTCAGCCCGCTCAGACGCTCGTTCAGTACTCCAGCGAGGATATCGAGTGCCTCTCGTGGCAGATCGCTGCTCACCTCGACGAATATCGTCTTGGCGGCTCCGCCGCTCAGCAGGAGAACCATGAGAATGCGATCGGCCGAAACGTTCATGAGATGTAAGCGCTCGAGCACGGCGCTGTCGAAAGAAGGGGCAACGGCAACACCCAGTTCCTGTGTGAGCAGTCCCAACACCTGCGCCGCCTTCTTGAGTAGGTTCTCGATGCCGGTCCCGTCCTGGTCTAGCTGACGGCGCAAGGCCAACTGCTCGTGTTGCCCCAGGTCCGGTCGAGTCATCAGTCGATCGACATAGACCCGGTACGCCCGGTCGGTCGGTATCCTCCCCGCTGACGTGTGCGGGTGGAACAGGTAGCCCCGGTCCTCGAGGTCACTCATCGTGTTGCGGACGGTGGCTGCCGACACTCCCAAGGCAAATCGCTTGGCAATCGTGCGGGATCCCGCGGGCTCCGCGGTCTCCACGTAGCTCACGATCACGGCCTCCAACACCTTCCGCTCTCGATCCGTCAAATCGTCTTGCATGCTATTCCAAGTCATAGGCGGACAACAATTTAGCCACCTTCGCCCGAGGTGGTCAAGGCCATCGCTAATTGGTCGAGCCGGAGCCAGCCGGTCGGGGTGAGGAAGAGACGGGGAGCAGGGAGCGGGGAGCGGGGAGCGGGATGATGGAACGTCGAGGCCATCCAGCCTGCCCCCATGGCCTTCTCCAGCACTTCCTGGTTCAGAGATGAGGCATGGGTCTGTGAGAGGCCCTCGGAGGTTCTCAGGGCCAAATAGACTCGTTCCAGTCGCCTCTGCTCAGGACTCAGGGACTCGCTTCCGGCAGTAGGGTCTTTCCCTGCAGTCAACGAGGTTTCGTACTCGGCCCACGGGTCCACATTCCAGCTGCGACTCGCACCATCAAACCGATGTGCCGACGGCCCGAGTCCGGCGTAGGGGCGTCCGGACCAGTATGCGCAATTGTGCCGGGACCGATGGTCCGGCTTGGCGTAGTTCGACACCTCATAGTGCTCGTATCCGGCATCCGCGAGGATCTCGTGCGTCAGGAGGAACTCTCCTCCGTACCGCCCGTCCGGCGCCGGCGTGGCAGCTCCACGATCGACCCAGCGAGCGAGCGGAGTCCGCGGCTCGCGCGTCAGACCGTAGACCGACAGATGCTCCGGCCCGAGGTCCACGGCACGCTGCAGGTCAGCCTCGAAGGCTCGGGGCAGCTCGTCCGGAAGACCGAAGATCAGATCGATAGAAAGAGACTCTACTCCGGCGTCTCTCAGGTTGTTAAACGCCTGCACCGACTGTTCCGCCGTGTGCGTCCTGTGCATCCACTCGAGAGCCCTTCCGTCGAACGCCTGTACGCCGAGGGATACGCGATTGATACCGGCACGAACCCAACTCGCTGCGTTGGCCTCGGTCACGTCATCAGGGTTTGCCTCGACCGTGATTTCAGCTGGAGTGCTCGAGGTGAGCCCGTTGATCAACTGCGCCAAATACTCAGGAGGCAGCAACGACGGAGTCCCACCACCCAGGTATAGAGTCTCCACCGGATCGTCGTCCCAATCCTCAGCATCGATTCGCATTCGACGCTCTGTGAGTACTGCCTCTACGTAACGCCGGTAGGGGATCTCCTTTCTTACTGCAATGGAGAAATCACAGTAGCTACAGCGACGACGGCAGAAAGGAACGTGGGCGTAGATGTGGCGCATGGCTCAAGCGTGCTAGGTGAACAGTTCAAAGTTCAAAATTCAAAGTGCAGAGTTCAGAGTTCAGAGTT
>JBDGZZ010000128.1:0-10860 GCA_039588335.1 Gemmatimonadota bacterium
CGATAGCGACGAGCGCTGAAGAGCGGAGGTTCCTCAATTGATGATGCGGCGAGTGGCTACCCAGCGCTGCTGCCACCACCGATTGTCAGGATCAGATTCCGTGAGGCTGGACAGCTTCACTCCCCCCGAAGCGCTGTGGATGAACATTCCGTCACCGACGTACAGACCAACGTGGGTAACACCCGACCTCTCAACCGAGAACCCCAGGATGTCCCCGGGAAGCAGGTTCGCGACCCCCCGTTCGACTGCCATTCCCGTCCTCGCCTGGTGGCGACTGACCCTCGGAAGGATGAGACCATGCTCACCGTATGCATATTGGATGAGGCCAGAGCAGTCGAAGCCATTGCTATCACTCCCGCCCCATCTATATGGTGAGCCCATCACGTCCAGGGCGGTCTCGACAACCTGAGTCCGCAACAGAGCCGCCTCCGGTGCGGCCCCGTCGTCCCCGGCCGCTCTGCTGATCTCGGACTCAGAGGGTGGTTGGAATTCGGGCTGAGCTGTCGAACCCGTAGGCGGCACGGATCCCTGACTGCTTCTGCCAAACCCAACGGCCGCTCTCACCTGCACGACAACGCCCCTGAGATCATCCGGATGGGGACGCCAGAAACCATGTATCTGGCTGTCTTCAACCTGGTAGCGCGCCTCGAGTCCCAGAGAGAGAAACTTGAATGGACTCACCGCGAATCCGGCACCGGCACTCCACAGCGCGTGAACGCTGCCATCCCCGCCCGCGCCGTCTGGCCCGCCGTGCCCCATGATCAGTCCGGCGGCGGCCACGGCATAAGGGCCGACCCCATCTCTCGCAATCGCGAGCGACAGCTCTCCACCGGTCTGGCGTCGATCGCCGAAATCCGTCGGCGTGCGCAGGTGAACCAAGCCGAGCCCGTAATCGAAAGGACCCATGAGACGATTGAAATAGGAAGCGGTGATCGTGCTGCTCACAGAGCCGTTCCACCACGGCCCGTAGGCCAGATCGACACCGGGGTTCTGTGCTGCCAGAGGAGCCGCAGCGGCACATAGAAAAGCGGCACACAGCCGCATGCGGAAATGGAATATCATGGTCATCGAAACGCCGTAACTGCCAACGTAGCAACAAAATAGCTGACGGTCAACGATTTGGATCACAGCAAGCGAGGAGCGGGGAGCGGGGAGCGGACCACCCCCCCTTCCACTAGTCCGGTGAGCGGCGTGGGGCGGTCCGCTCCCCGCTCCCCGCTCCTCGCTCCCTTGACCCTCACCTTTCCCCCGATTACCTACGTCGAATGCCCACCGTTACCGTGGTTCGTCGTGTCCATTTCAACGCCGCGCATCGGCTACACAACCCGGAGTTGTCCCCCGAGGACAACGCACGAGTCTTCGGGCCGTGTAACAACCCCAACTATCACGGGCACAATTACGAGCTCGACGTCTCGGTTGAGGGCGAAATCGATCCGACCACCGGGTTCGTGGCCGACCTAGGCGAGGTGAAGCGGATTGTCGAGGATGTCGTCGTGCGCCACTTGGACCACAAGAATCTCAATTTGGACGTGCCGGATTTTCACGAGACCATTCCGACGACCGAAAACATCGTGGTCGTGATCTGGCGAATGCTCGAGGGACGCCTCCCTGGGAAGCTGAGCAAGTTGGTCCTCTGGGAGACGCCCCGTAACTACGTCGAGTACTGCGGCGGCTAACCGATCAACTCGGCCACAGCCAACCGAACACCCCTCCCGTAAGCAGGCCGTAGATAAGAGCATCCATCAAGAGCTTCATCGTGAAGTTCCATGGCCGCCCGAACCAGATGGAGTCCGGAATCGACGCGATCCCATAACCCATGAACGCCGCCACACTGGTCAACCGGAACACGGACATGTAGTCCCCTCCCACCGGCAAGTAACGGGAAGCGACATAGGCAACGAAGATTCCCACAAACAAGTAGTACAGGAGTGCCAGTCCCATGTTCTTTCCCATCCCCGGACGGCCTGGCTTCATGACGGTCAATATGGCAACGGGCCCCTCTTCGAATCTTCGTATCACATCCGGATCCTTCATTCCCTGCTGATCGGCGAACGGCATCCAGTACTGGCCGGGGGCGGGATTGGACGACTTCAGGGCACCTCGCACCGATTCCTCATCGGAGAGCCCCTTGAAATCGGTCTTGTGCCACAGCGCCATCCAAACGATGGCGCTGGCGACCCATACGACCACTGCCGACAACACCACGGGCAGCCAGAGTGAGGCGAGCGACATGATGGAAACCTCTGAGGTGGAAGATGGGTGACAAAAATACGGCCCGGCCCCTTCGGGGCCAGGCCGTGCTCTCGTCCTCTCTGAAATGCCCGCTTACAGAGTCACGATATCCTGGGTCGAACGCACCGACTCGCCCGACTTCTTCAGGGCCTCCGACTCGTCGCTCGACAGCTCAACCTCAATTACCTCCTCGAGCCCACCTTCTCCCAGCTTGCAGGGGACTCCCAGGAAGATCCCTTTCATCCCGTACTCGCCTTCGAGCCATGCCGAGCACGGGAGGATGCGTTTCTTGTTCTTGATGATCGCTTCGGCCATCTGCACGGCACCGGCGGACGGCGCATAGTAGGCCGATCCGGTCTTCAGGTACTTGACGATCTCACCACCACCCTTGCGCGTCCGGTCGACGATCTCTTCCAGGCGGCCGCCGTTGACGAAGTGCGTTATCGGAATGCCCGACACGGTGGTGTACGAGACGAGTGGCACCATACTGTCACCGTGACCCCCCAGGACCATCGCCTGGATGTCCTCGACGGACGCACCGATTTCGTCGGCCAGGAACGCTCGGAAGCGGGCCGAGTCCAGGATTCCTGCCATCCCGATCACGCGCTCCCGCGGAAAGCCCGTGACCTCCTTGGCGACATAACACATTACGTCCAGCGGATTCGATACGACGATGATGATGCTGTTCGGAGAGCACTTCTTTATTTCCTGGCTCACCGACTTCACGATCGCCGCGTTTGTGTTGACCAAGTCGTCACGGCTCATTCCCGGCTTGCGCGCTACCCCGGCGGTTACAATGAACATCTCCGCGTCCTCTGCCGGCCCGTAATCGTTTGCTCCTATTACATGTGCATCAAATCCCTCGACCGGGGCGGACTGCCACTGGTCGAGGCCTTTTCCCACGGGAATTCCTTCGAGAATGTCGATCAACACCACCTGCTGAGCGAGCTCCTTCTCCGCAACACGCTGCGCGGTGGTGGCGCCAACGTGTCCCGCTCCGATCACTGCTATCTTTTTCATTGAAAACCCCAGCTTTAGTTGTGAACCGTCCTGTGTCCGGCCACGTGTGCCTTATACAGCGGTGTCCTTCTCGGCAGGCCCGCTCGCCAGGCGATCGTCGAGCTGGATGTTCAGCTGGCGGATCGCTTCGTACAGAACGATGCCCACTGCCGTGGCAAGGTTGAGATTCCTAACCGCACCGCTCATCGGAATACGAAACAGGCGGTCGGGATACTTCTTACGAACGGGTTCCGGAAGTCCCTTGGTTTCGTTGCCAAACACCAACACCGAATTCGGTTGGTACGGTGCCTCTAGATAGGACCTCGTCCCGTACGACGTGAAATATAAGCAGCGCTCTCGGGAGATGGCGGAGCGAAACGCAGGCCACACGGGATGCAACCAGATATCCACTTCATCCCAGTAGCCGAGGCCTGCCCGCTCCAACTCCACGTTGTCCAGACTGAAGCCCAGGGGCCCGATGAGGTGCAGCGCCGTCCCGGTTGCCGCACACAGCCGCGCGATGTTCCCGGTGTTCGGTGGTATGTTCGGCTCGTTCAGGGCAACAGAGAGACTCATCGCTTCCCTTCCGCATCAGCTCCGTCCTCCCGCCAGCGCTCCACGCCACCGTCCAACACTTCCTTCTTCCAGATTGGCACTCGTTTCTTGAGTTCTTCTATCACATACCTGCAGGCCTCGAAGGCCTGAGCCCTGTGCGGGGCACCGGCCACCACCGCGACACTGGCCTCTCCCACCGAAACGAGCCCGAGCCGGTGCTGTACGGCCAGCTCCACCTCCGGCCACCGCTCCGTCGCCTCGCTGACAATCCT
This sequence comes from Gemmatimonadota bacterium, assembly GCA_039588335.1. Taxonomy (GTDB): domain Bacteria; phylum Gemmatimonadota; class Gemmatimonadetes; order Gemmatimonadales; family GWC2-71-9. The sequence goes on from JBDGZZ010000128.1 coordinate 4,059, forward strand.
AGCCAGCTCGGCCTCCGCCATTTCTTCGTAGGCCGTATACTCGATCGCCTGAACGGGACCGTCCTCCGGCCCGCGGCGCACGGACCCCACGAACGTCGTGGAGGCACCCAAGTGGTTACTCGATACAGCCTCGGCCAGCTTTGACACATCGATTGGGTCCCGCACCAGGCTCTTCACTTCATCCTCCCGCGAGCGGCGGCAGGAGTCCTAGCTGGTCGCCATCGAGCAACACGTGGTCGGGCAACACCTGTTGCTTGTTCAACGCCACCAACGGTTGCTCCGGTATGCTCGAGCCGTTGGGCACGACCCGCCTCAAGCTCGCCACAGCCTCGCGAACGGTAGCGCCGACCGGAAGTTCCAGCTCGCACTCCTCCAGGCCTACGGTCTCGGCGTACCTGGCAAAAAGCCGGCACGTAACCGTTATGTGTGCGTCTGCCATTCCGGCCGTTTCATAGGGTGCGTGCATGAGCGCAGAGAATATACCCCGGGCGTCTCACGTGGGCGAAACGCAGAAACGCTGCCACACGTAAGGGCGACGGAACGGCAGGGCTGTCCCGCCCAACTTGACATCACCAGCCGACTCCTTCGAGTTTCATCCGTTACACCAGATGTCCCTTCTTCCAGGAATGAGGAACTGAGCGCATGAGACGACCGCGGTCTTACCTACCGTCCGTGTTCGGCGCTGCGCTGGCGGGACTGGCGACCTTGCCAGGCTCGCTGTCAGCGCAATTCGTCGAACCACCACCCCCGGCAGCCTACGCACTTCAGGGCGTGACAGTGGTCCAGGCCGACGGTAGCCGTCTGTCCGGGGTGAGCATCATAGTCCGAAACGGGCTGATCGAAGCGATGGGCCCAAGTATCGAGCTTCCATCTGACGCCTTGGTCCTGGAAGGCGACTCGCTCATGGTGTTCCCAGGGCTCATAGACGCCCAAGGAGGCGTTGAGTACGAGTTTCCGGAGCCGGAGGTAGACAGGAGCCAGGTTAAGCCGTGGGCGCCGCCTCGGTCGATCCAGAGCTTCATGCCGCACCGCAAAGTGGTGGACTATCTCAGCGCGACGGGAGAGGACCTGGACGATCAGCGCAAGGATGGCATCGTCGCTGCCGCGGTTCTGGCTGATGGCCGGCTGATGCCGGGTCGCGGCGCGGTGTTGCTCTACCGAAAAGACGCGGCGACACCACAGGAACTGGTCATGATACCGACAATGGGCCCGGTGATGTCGTTCAGGGGCGCCCAGGGTGTCTACCCCAACCAGATCTTCGCAGTGATGGCGTTTTTCCGTCAGACCTTCGAGGATGCACGACGCGACGGTTTGGTGCATGAGGCGTACGCACGGGACCCCAAAGGGGTTCAGACTCCACACTGGGATCCTGACTACGCGGTCTTGCGAGACGTGTTGAACGGCCAAACGGTCTACTTTGTCGCAAACCTGGCCGAAGACATTCGCAACGTCCTGACGCTGCAAGAGGAATACGGGTTGCGACCCGTGATCGTCGGAGGCAGCGAGGCCTGGAAGGTGGCGGACCGCCTCAGAGAGAACAACGTCGCCGTGTTTGCCTCGCTCGATTTCCCCACACCGGATCGTTGGGAACCGGCAGACTCAGCGGCTGAGGAGGAAGCTGAGCCGCAGGAGGAGTTGGACGCCGCGGCACAGCAGGAGAAAGATCGGATCGAAGGGTACTACGCGAACGCCGCAAGACTCGCCGAGAGCGGTGTTACGTTTGCCCTGACGAGCGGTGGAGGCGACGCGGATATCCGTGAGGGAGTCCAGAAGGCCATGGAGTACGGACTCTCCCAAGAAGACGCGCTTCGGGCCGTTACAACCACGCCAGCCAACCTGCTGGGGATTCCCAACGTCGTGAGCATCGACGAGGGCATGTCGGCAACGTTTGTCGTGACCGACGGCGAACTGTTCGCAGACGAAACCAGCATCGCCTACACATTTGTAGCCGGCACGATGGAGAAAGGTGAAATCCGGACCGAGGGCGGTACCGGCGAGGCACCCGCCGTCGACATGAGTGGCACCTGGGAAGTAGTAATCGATGGTGAGATGACGGCAACCATGACACTGCAACAAGAAGAAGGAGCGGTTTCGGGAACCTTTTCGCTCGGCGACATGGGTTCCGGTGACGTAACGGGAACCGTATCCGGCAGCAGCATTTCGTTCACGATAGACATCACGGCCGGCGGGCAGTCGATGGAGGTGGGAATCGAGGGGACGGTCACGGGTGATTCCGCATCGGGCGACGGAACCAGCGCGATGGGAGACTTCAGTTGGACCGCCAAGAAAAAGGGCGGACCCGGAGAGGAGGCACGCAGATGAGAACTCTCGGCCGATTTCTGGCTCTGGGCGCGCTTCTAGCCGGATTCGCCGTACCGGTCAGTGCGCAATGGAAAATGCAGATCGAGCCCGGGGCGGTAGACGTGCCCCGAGGAGACCTGTTCATCCAGAACATAGACACTGTTTGGACCGCGACCGGGGAAATCCTCGAGAACGCGTCCATCCTGATACGGGACGGCGTCATACGGGCAATCGGAGCTGATCTCAATCCGCCGAACGGCGTCACAGTCGTCGACGGTAGCGGCATGACGGCGATACCGGGGTTGGTTGACGAACACACGCACACGGGGATGAGATCCACCAACGAAGGATCGGCGCCCATTGTGCCCGAGGTCAAAGTCATCGATGCGATGGACCCGGAAGACTTCAGCATCTACCGAGCACTCTCCGGCGGTGTCACTAGTTCCCGCGTGTTACACGGAAGTGCCAACCCCATCGGCGGTCAGAGTGCGGTGATAAAGATGCGCTGGGGCATGGATGATTCGAAGAAACTGCTGATCCAGGGTGCGCCGCAGTCGGTGAAATTGGCACTGGGTGAGAACGTGACTCGCAAGAACTTCACTGGTGCACCGGGTAACGCACAGCGGTTCCCCGGCTCCCGGGCCGGCGTGGAGGCGATCTATGTCGATGCGTTCACTGCAGCACAGGCATACAAGCAGGAGTGGGACGAGTATCGCGCCAACCCGAGGAGCTTCCGCGTTCCGCCGCGGCGGGATCTTCGACTGGAAGCCTTGGTCGAGATCATGGATGGGGAGATTCGTGTAGTCGCTCACTCCTACCGCAGCGACGAGATCGTGATGATGATGCGCGTGGCCGAGCAGTTCGGCTTCAAGATCGATGTATTCACCCACGTGCTAGAGGGCTACAAGGTCGCCGATGAGATGGCCGCGCACGGAGCCGGCGGCGGCACTTTCTCTGACTGGTGGCAATACAAGCTCGAAGCCTTTGACGCGATCCCGTACAACGCCGCCATCATGGAAGACCACGGCGTGCTCACGAGCATCAACTCCGATATCCCGTGGCTTCAGTCCTTCATGGTCTACGAGTTCAACAAGGTGGTGAAATACGGCGGTGTTTCCAAGGAAAACGCACTGCGTATGCTGACCATAAACCCGGCTCGTCAGATCATGATTGACGACAAGGTGGGAACCATCGAGGTCGGCAAGCAGGGAGATATCGTGTTGCTGTCGGGCGATCCGTTCGACTCGTACACACGGGTCGAGAAGACGATCATCGACGGGATAGTCTACTACGACCTGCAGCGAGAAGAGGAGACGCGGCGCGAAAAAGTGCGCACGCTCCCGCAGGTCAGGTTGGTGCCCGAAGTGGCTCCGGCAACCACGCCGTTCAGTGGTCTGGTGGGAACCCAGGAGCTTACTCCCGGCCACGGCGGTGGGCTCATCCAGGAATCCGTAGCCGCGCTGACCGGGGCGACCGTGCACCCGGTGGCGGGTGCCGAGATCCCCAACGGAACGGTCTTGGTAGAGAATGGCAGGATTACGGCTGTGGGTCCTGCAGGTCAGGTGCAGGTGCCGGCGGGTGCCCAGGTGATCGATCTGTCGGGCAAGCATCTGTACCCGGGGATGATCGATCTCATGACCCAGATGGGCATGGTGGAAATCGGGTCGGTCAACTCAGCCCGTGACGACCGCGAGGTCGGAAGATACAACCCCCAGATTCGTGCTCTCGCCAGCGTACACCCGCACAGCGAGGCGATTCCCGTGGCCCGGGCAAATGGGATCACAATGGTCTTCACCAGCTTGGCCAGTGGCATCATACCCAGCACCGGATCGGTAATTCAGATGGCGGGCGATACGCAGGAGCGTATGAACGTCTCCGATCGCGCCGCAGTGGTGGTGAATTTCCCTTCGGCGCCTGGCAAGGCGTGGGACGAGCCGAAACTCGACGGCGATCGCCTCGAGGAACTCATCACGCTATTCGAGCGGTCGAGGGAATATGCGAGCCGTCCCAGCGTAATGCGTGACCCGACGGCTCCGTTCGAGGCTAACCTAGCGGACCAGAACGAACTCTTGCTGCGTGCCATGGCACCAGCGGTAACTGGCGAGGCTCCGGTGTTCTTCATCACCCGAAGAGAGCGGGACATAAAGACGCTGTTCCTGTTCCTCGACGAGTTCCCCGACGTCAAAGCCGTAATCGTGGGTGGAGATCAGGCCTTTCGCGTGGCGGAAGAGCTGGCGGCGCGGAACATACCAGTCGTCGTCGGGTCGTCACTCTCCCCTACCATGGATCGAAACGACCCGATCACGGCGGGATGGAGAAACGCCGGCATCCTAAACGCGGCGGGGGTGAAGGTAGCGTTCGGCACCAGTGACGTGGCCAACGTGAGGAACCTGCCCTACCACGCAGCGAAGTCCGTGGCCTTCGGGTTACCCGAGGAGGAGGGCCTAAGGGCGGTAACGCTGAACGCCGCCGAGATCGCAGGCGTCGGTGGTATCACTGGCAGCATCGAGGTCGGCAAGCGGGCCGACTTCATCGTCACTGATGGCGATCCGCTTCAAATCGTGACCAACATCGAGCGAGTGTTCATCAACGGCACAGAGGTGTCGGTGGAAAGCAGGCACACGCGTCTGTGGAAGGAGTTCCGCAATCGGCACTGATGCGCGCACGGCTCGATCCCATCGGCCATAAATAATGGGCGGCTGCTCCTTTGGGAGCAGCCGCCCATTTGCGCTCCTGGAACCCGAGTCAGGTCGGGATTTCGGGCGGCGGGGGTGTACTCAGAGCCGAGTCTCGGTCCGCGACCTTTGCCCTCAGCTCCTTCGACGGCTTGAACACCGGTACCGGTCGCGCCGCCACCTCCACCGGATCTCCGGTGCGGGGGTTGCGCGCCATCCGAGTCTTGCGCCGCCGGATCTTGAATGTGCCGAAGCCACGTATCTCGATGTTGCTTTGCTCGGAGAGAGCGTCCTTCACGGCATCCAGGAACGCGTCAACGACTCGCGCACAGTCCTTTTTGGATATCATTGGACCGGCCGTCCGAGCGATGGAGGCAGTGACTCGTTCGACGAGATCCGCCTTGGTCATGAATCCCCTCTCAGTAGGGCTTGGGATTGGGGAAACCGGACCGCCTCACACGTGCGGCCGGGGTGCCATTAATATCCGCTTACCTGTTGACTGTCAAGGGCTTGGACGAATTCGGCGAAGTGGTTCCTAGCGTCGTGAGGGCCGGGTGAGGCCTCCGGATGGTACTGCACACCGAAGGTTGGGAGGTCAAGGTGTCGTACACCTTCCACAGTGCTATCATTGAGGTTACGGTGTGTTACCTCAAGTGATTTGGCACCTGGCAGGCCCTTACTCGTTTCCCTGACTGCAAATCCATGATTCTGACTTGTAATCAAAACCTGCCCAGTGGCCAGATCACGCACCGGATGATTGCCTCCCCGATGGCCATAAGGGAGCTTGACGGTCTCCGCCCCAAACGCCAGCGAGAGCAGCTGGTGTCCCAAGCAGATGCCAAAGGTGGGCATCGAGGACTCAGCCAGTTCTCGGATGACCGGCAGCACGTAATCCACCGCCGCCGGGTCGCCGGGGCCGTTTGACAGGAATACTCCGTCTGGTGCCAGCTCTCTAATCCGGCCCACTCCGGTGGATGCCGGCACCACTGTGACCCTACAGCCCTGCGCGGTCAGCATTCGGAGGATGTTGGCCTTCATTCCGAAATCAAAAGCGACCACGTGGAACTGTGCATTCGGGTCACCAACCGCCTTTTCCTCTGCACAAGTGGCCTTGGAGGCCAAATCCAGCCCTTCCATCGAGGGGCTTCGGGCCAACCGCTCCTCGGCCTCCGGTGACGGCTTCTCGCCACAGCAAAGAATCCCACGCATGGCGCCAGCCGAACGTATGTGCCGCGTCAGGCGTCGCGTATCGACGGACTCAACCACCGGGATGCCCTTGTCTCCCAACCAGGCCTCGAGTGAGCCCGTGGCCCTCCAATTCGAGTAGCTGTGCGATAGTTCACGCACGACTACAGCCGTGACCTGTGGCTTGTCGGACTCCAGATCTTCCCGGTTGATCCCGTAATTCCCGATCATCGGGGCAGTCATGACTACTATCTGACCGCCATACGATGGGTCAGTGAAAACTTCCTGATAGCCCGTGAGGTTCGTGGTGAACACCACCTCACCCGTAGTGCCACTAAAAGGACGGCGCGTGGTCCCAGGAAACCACGCGCCGTCTTCTAAGAGAACGTATGCCTGTTCGGTGGCTGCCACCTAGTTCTGTCCCCCCCCGGTATCGGGTGGTGGCTGTGTTGGCTGTTGCTCCGCGGGCTGCACGTTGAGCGGCGGCGCCACCGGAATTACGGGCGCCGGAGCACCCGGCTCCTGTTCCAGTACTGAGCGAGGCTGACTCCCACGAGTACTCAGACCGGCGAGCACCAGACAGAGTCCGAGAAAGATCGCGCCACACCACCACGACATCTTCGTCAGGATGGTAACCGCCT
>JBDGZZ010000129.1:0-20229 GCA_039588335.1 Gemmatimonadota bacterium
CGGACCTGTAGGCGTAACGGAACTTGCTCGCCTCCGTATCGCATTGGAGGGAGATCGTGGACTATGGGTTCCGCCGGATCAGATGCCCCATACCGGACCGGATTAGCCGACATTTTGCGCTCCGTTAGTTTGCGCAAATATAAACGCATCCTGCACTTATGCAATAGTGAGCAAACGCTCGCCTAGGCGTGGGGGGGGGGGCACTCATCGGAGATCGGAGATTGCGAGCGGAGAGTCTACACCGACAAAAAAGGACTGGGTGTGAACGTCAGGATCAGAAGCACCAGCGTGGCCCAACCCAGGGCACGACGGCTCTTGGGCAGAGGGCGATATCGGTCCATCACGGTGGGGTGTCCAATTCTGCCACCTCCCATCAATAGAACCAAACCGGCCCACACCCACCAACCAAAGAAACTGAAGCCCATGATCAGTAGTGCAATCCAACAAAACAGAGCCACCGATTTCTGGTGCTCGCGCAACAGAGCGTACACAACGTGCCCACCGTCGAGCTGACCGAGTGGCAGTAGGTTCAACATCGTAACCAGAACTCCAAACCATCCTGCAAGGGCAACCGGGTGGAGGACCACCGTGCCTTCGCCGACGAGCCATCCACGCACCCAGGCTAATATCAGTGAGTCACCCAAGTAGAGCGGTTCGTCACCAATCATGATCAGCTGCGCAGTCAGGCCTGGCTCTGCCAACACTGCGGACTGTTGTAACCCGACTACAAGCGCCACCAAGGCAACGACAAACCCCGCCCATGGACCGGCGGCCCCAACGTCCATCAGTTGTCGCCTATCTACGACCGGGCTTCGGAGCCTAATGAAGGCGCCAAAAGTACCGACTGGGAAGAACCAGAAGGGTGCAGGCAAAAAGTACGGTGGCGAGGCATTGATCGAATAACGCCGGGCGAGTACGTAATGTCCCATCTCATGTGCCAGGAGCATGCCCATGAGCGCTATTGCGAAGTCGAGACCCACGCCCGACCCGAGTTCACTCCACTCGGGGATCACCGTGATCACTCGCGCCAAATAGGGAACCAATGGGATGGCCGACGTCAACTCGGCACCGGCTAGAAGAGCCCCGCCCATCCAGACCGTCGCGAACGATACGGCAAAAAGCAGCGTGTGCAGCCACCACCGCTCCCGAGGCGGTGGCGCGAGTGTCCGGATCAATACCAGTCGCCCCTCCCCATCTTCCTCAGCCCAATAGTAGGATCCGGGCCATTGCTCGAGCGCATCAGCCAATTCCGGCGACGGCCCCCGATGGTTGGGGTGTACAACACCGTCAATAATCTCTCGGTCCCTGACGACTACAGTCCGCCAAACCGTCAGAAAATGACCTAGTGACGTCATTCTGCCCCTTGACGCGTCGTGTAATCCTTGATATGATACCGTGCTTTCACGTCCAGATATCCCCGCAACGCTATCCGAATCCCGTTGTGCTCCACGGCTTATCCGTGAGAGCTTTATCACCGCGAGGTCGCGCAACCGCGCCGTACCGCAGCAGGAATCCTCCCGAAATGGAGTCCCATTCAAGTGGACATCGCTGAACTAAAGAAGAAATCGATCCCGGAACTGCACGCGATGGCCGAGGAGTTGAACATCACCAACTACTCCGGCCTCCGCAAGCAGGATCTGATCTTTCGCATCGAGCAATCACTGCTCGATTCCGACACCGTGCTCAGGGGTGAAGGCGTGCTGGAAATCCTGCCGGAAGGCTATGGGTTCCTCCGCTCCCAGGACTGGAACTACCTCTACGGACCCGACGACATATACGTCAGTCCCAGTCAGATAAAGCGCTTCGATCTGCGCACTGGAGATACGATACTGGGACAGGTTCGCCCTCCGAAAGAGGGCGAACGATACTTGGCCCTGCTCAAGGTCGAGAAGGTCAACTTCGAGGAGCCCGACAAGGCCAAGCACAGAATCGCGTTCGACAACCTGCGTCCGAGGTACCCGGAGCAGCGCATCCCACTCGAACGCAAAGACGGTGACCTGTCCATGAGGGTAGTGGACATCTTGGCGCCGATCGGCTGCGGTCAGCGGGGCCTTATCGTCTCGCCTCCCAAAGCCGGTAAGACCATTCTCCTCCAAAAGCTGGCCAACTCAATAACAGAGAACCAGCCGGACGCCACGCTCATCGTCTTGCTGATCGACGAGAGGCCTGAGGAGGTCACCGACATGGAGGAGCACGTCGATGCTGAAGTGATTTCCTCCACTTTTGACGAGCCGGCGGACCGCCACGTTCAGGTTGCCGATATGGTGCTGGAAAAGGCTCGGAGGTTAGTGGAACACGGCAAGAACGTGATAATCCTCCTCGATTCCATCACGCGACTCGCCCGCGCTCACAACGTCGTGATCCCCCACTCCGGGAAGATCCTGTCCGGCGGTGTCGATGCGAACGCACTGCAAAAACCAAAGCGGTTTTTTGGAGCTGCCCGCAACATTGACGGGGGCGGCTCACTCACCATCATAGCGACGGCACTGATTGAGACCGGCAGCCGAATGGACGAAGTCATCTTCGAGGAATTCAAGGGCACAGGCAACATGGAACTGGTGCTCGATCGGAAGATCGCCGACCGGCGCGTGTATCCCGCAATCGACGTTCAGCGGAGTTCGACACGGAAAGAGGAACTCTTGCTTGATGATGGCGAGCTCAACAAGACGTACCTGCTGCGGAATTTCCTGGCGGACATGCCCACTGTTGAGGCTATCGAGTTCCTGCTCGAGCGCATGAAACGCACGAAAACGAATGACGAGTTCTTCCAAACGATGCAGCAGGGGTGAGGACAGACGGGGAGAGCAGAGCAGGAAACTCGGTTCCATACGAGGGCCGGCTCTTGGCAGTCGACATCGGAGAGAAGCGTATTGGCCTTGCGATCTCCGATCCGTCGCAGACCATCGCTCAACCGCTCGCTACTGTTACACGCCGCTCCGGTAAGCGATTCCCGATGAATGCTCTTCGACCGCATCTGGACGAATATCAGCCTGTGGGAGTCGTCATGGGGCTCCCGCTTTATCCTGACGGAACCGAAGGAGACATGGCTGGCTTGGCGCGGACTGCTGGAGATCTCATGGCAAGCAAGACCAACCTCCCCGTTACGTATTGGGATGAACGAATGACCACGGCGCGCGCACTGTCCGCCATCCGAGATCTGTCCGGAGGGACGCGTGGCCGAAAAGAGGAAGTCGACCAGCTGGCGGCGACAGTACTGCTGCAGTCCTTTTTGGACAGTCGGCGCCAGTGAGACTCCATACCTTCTGGATCACCGCCATCGCCGCCACTGCGGCCTGCAGTCGTCCCAGTCAAGAGAGCAATACCGTCCGCCTGACTATCCCGCGAGGAGCCACTCTCACTGCGGTCGCCGAGACTCTCGTGGCGCACGAGATGATTAGATCACCAAGACTCTTCAAATTCTACGCGACGATAAGCGGCCAACAGAGAGCCATCCAAGCTGGCACATATGAGTTGCCGGAAACGGCCTCGATGCGGCACGTGTTGAACACGCTTGTTTCGGGTGGCGAGGTACTCGAGCGGCTGGCGGTACCTGAAGGATTGATGTTGCCTGAAGTCGCCGAATGGGTGAGCCAGCAGATCGGGATTCAACCCGATAGCTTCCTGGCAGCCGCTCGAGACCCGGACCTGATAGATCGTACCGGAGCATCCGTCGCGACCCTCGAAGGATATTTGTATCCAAGCACATACTATGTGAGAGTCACCGCGACCGCACGTGAAGTGGTTCGCCAGATGCTGGCCGAATTCGAGGCTCGCTGGCATGCAGGTTGGGATGAGCGGGCCCGCGAACTGGGAATGACCCGACACCAGGTCGTGATCCTGGCATCCATCATTGAGGGTGAAGTGCGATACGATCCAGACCGGCGCTATGTATCATCGGTCTATCATAATCGACTCACTCAACGTATGAGGCTCCAGGCGGACCCCACAGTCATCTATGCTCTGGGAACACGCAGAAGGCTCTATCAGAGGGACTATCAGTTCCAGTCCCCCTACAACACGTACCTCATCAGTGGGTTGCCGCCAGGACCGATCAGCCAGCCATCTGAGGCGAGTCTGGAGGCAGCTCTTTTCCCCGCCAACACCGATTTCCTCTACTTCGTAGCACGCCCAGATGGCAAACACGTGTTCTCGAGAACCTACCGTGAGCATTTGGCTGCAATACGGGAGGTGCGGCGTCAAGAAGCAGAGATGGGTCTGCGCTAACGAATCAACCGCCTAGAGTCGCATCAACGATATCGCGCAACTCTCGCGCTGCATGCTCGATGTCGGTAACGCCAAAAACGGCACTGATGACCGCTATGCCTCGTGCTCCAGCCTCCAGGATATCCCGCGCATTGATTGCTGAGATCCCTCCAATGGCAATGACAGGCACTCCGCGTGGCGCTCTTCGAGCGAGTTCTCGAAACCCATCTAGCCCGATCGGTTCACCGGCGTCCACCTTGCTTTGGGTAGGGAATATCGATCCAGTGCTCCAATAATCCGCGCTCTGAGTGAGCGCCGTATCGGCTTCCTCGTGCGTTCCAACCGACACGCCGATCTTGAATGAGGTAGGGGCAAACAAACGAACTCCCGAAGGAGCGAGGTCGTCTGTCCCGAGGTGCACGCCAGAAGCTCTTGCAGCCACGGCAATGTCGGCCCTGTCGTTGACGTAAACTGGGACTGACAGGACCTGCACCAATTGCTCAGTCGCTTCCATGATCATCGAAGCAGGGAGGTCTTTCAGACGCACTTGCACCGCAGTTACCCCCCCCCCCACAGCCGCTTCACAAGCCGCGACAATCGACGATTCATCGACAAACGGCGGGCCTGCAATTGCCAAGAGCCGCAGGTCAGGCTGATCCATCGACTACACTCCTAACCCACACAGCGATCGCTTTTACGAATTCCGGCACGACCTCCAGAGACGGATCGGTGTAAGCCCTCGTCTGAGTGGCACGAGATTGATCCTCGACTCTCTTGAACACATGATTCGCCTGGTCCAGGACAACGAGGTCCGCATCGGGTCTTGCCCGGGACAGGATCTCCGCATCTTCAACCGTCACCTGAAAGTCCATTGCTCCCTGTACGATGATCATCGGCTGCGTGACTCGCGCGCACTCTGCCGCTGGGTCGTATTCAGCTACTGTCTGGGTGAAGCGGCGGTTCACCGGAAGTAGAAAGGGCCGCAGAGCAGCAGGCAGTTTTCCCGGATCCTCTCCATTCAGATACCTCCCCATCGCGTCGTCGAACTGCTGCATGGTCCCGTCATCGAGCTGATCTGCGAGTTGCCCTCTCAGCACAGTCATGAATGGCCGGCCAATTCCCGCGACCAAGGCAACGCCACTCACCGGCGCCCCATCATTCGCGGCCCGAATAGCTAATCCAGCTCCCTCACTGTGGCCCAACAGAAGTACCTGGGAGAACCGACCGTCAGAATCGAGAACATCTACTGCTGCAATCACATCTGCTGCGAAGTCATCAAAAGTCGTGACCCCCATGTCGAACTCAGCTGACGACTCTCCGACGCCCCGCTTGTCGTAGCGCAGACTCGCAATGCCAGCCTCGGACAGTCTCCATGCCAGTTGGGAGTACATGTTGGTCCGTATTCCGGCGGCCGAGTTGCCGTTCCTGTCTGTCGGCCCTGATCCGGCAATGATCACGACTACTGGCACGGACTCACTCGCATCGGAGGGCAGCGTCAACGTGCCCGCCAGGGTGAGCCCTCCACTTTGGAACTCTAGGCCGATTTCGTTGGCCGACTCGGGCGGCAAAGTATCAGCCTCCAGTTCCAACGGCAGCTCAGGTACTCCAAGAGCTTCATGCCATTCGACCACAGTGGCCTGCGAAGGGATATCGACATGTCTCAGCCAGCCCGTTGCTTCGGTCTCGAACTCCATCGCCATGCCGGAGAGCCGTAGGACGCCTTTCGTGGAATCCTCGAACTCCGCTTCGAGTTCAACAACGACCGCCCCTTCTGGCAGCCAGAGATTCAGCTTTTGAACGCCGCGAACCCCACGGTTGAAACGATGCAGCGCTATCGCTAGGTGGGCGAACGCCGGGTTCTGCATCATTGCGTAGGGCCGCGAAACGGGCGTTGATCCGGACTGTCCCCCCGCTGCTCCTCTCACCGACCATTGGGCCGTCGAGTCTGTGAATTCGACCTCCAGATCCTGCAGTGACTCACCTCCCGTTATGGAAAAGACACTGGCCCGGTAGATAGTGGGTGAGCCGGACGAATCGAGCCGCATCTCCGTCCGGAGGCTCAGACCCCGAGCAACAATGTCAATCGTATCAACCAGTGTCGCATTGCTGAATGTGAAGCGCTCGCGCGCGATCTCTACCTGACCCTGCTGAACTACATATGCTCCTGACTGCGGCTCCTGCGGCGCGACGCCGCCCGATAGCATCAACAACAATCCCAACGTCGATAGTGTCATTTTCACTTCTCGTATTAGTCTTTGGTGAGCATCAGGGGCGCTGCCTCGCCCCTCTGCAGGCCTAAGTCACCTCCTCAAGATATGTCATAGCTCGCCCATATGCTCCGATTACTGGGCTCGATTGCGCCAAACGAACGGACACTCTGGGCATTCATATTTAGACACGTCTAAATTTGAAGAACCATCGTTAGCGTTGACAGAAAAAAGTGACTACGCGAGGTTGGAGCCATGATGCAGGTCCGTACTGCCAATAGCCGCAGTGCTCAGATCCGCCGCGTTCTCATCGGCCTCCTCATCGCAAACCTGGCGGTCGTGGCAGCCAAGTTTGTCATCGGCTTGAGAATTGCCTCACTAGCAGTCCTCGGTGACGCCGTTCACTCGTCGGTCGACGGGATGAACAATGTGCTAGCCTTGGCTATCATCGGAGTGGCGGCGCGAGGACCGGACGAGGATCACCCGTACGGACACCAAAAATTCGAGACCTTGGGAGCGCTCGCCATTGTCGGATTCCTTTCGGTGAGTGCCTTCGAGTTGGTCAAAGGTGCTGTGCAGCGTCTGGCAGCTGGTGCGCCTTCACTCGACGTTGCGCCTACGCACATAGCAATCCTCGTCGGGACCCTCGCAGTCAATACTGTCGTAGCAGCCTACGAATCCCGCCGGGGCCACCAACTCAACAGCGAGATCCTCTTAGCGGACGCTGCCCATACGAAGGCAGATGTCTTCATCACGGTCGGCGTCCTAGCCGGCGTAATATTGGCACGAGCTGGAGTCACATGGGCAGATCCGGTTGTGGCACTCCTGGTCGCCGGGGTCATAGTCGTGCTGGCATATGGGATCATTGCGCGGTCAATACCGGTTCTGGTCGATCAGCATGTCCTGCCGTCGAACACGATCCAGGCCTATGCCGAGGCTGTGTCCGGAGTCAGAAGTGCCTACGACGTTCGTTCTCGCGGTTCGCGGAATCGCGCATTCGCTGAGCTGACGATTGCGGTCGATCGCGGTGCGACCGTGGAGGACGCGCACCACATAGCAGATCAGGTAGAGAGCAGGCTTCGCTCACAGCTTCATCTGCATGAGATTATCGTTCACGTCGAGCCATGCTGAGCAGCCCCCGCAAACAACCGCATCGTATGCGACAGCAGTCGCTGCGCCAGGACTACGAGGAATTCATACTCCAGAGGATAGAGGAGTATAAGGACCAGGTGTCGCGCCATGAGCTGCTGTTGATCGCGGACGAAGCGGTGCGGGAGTTGGAGGTGGGCCCCGAAGAGCAGCTCGTGCTCACCGAAGTCCTGGTCCTCGAGCACGTCGATCGATTGATCATGCGGCGTCTCAAGCTCCCCAGCTTTCGGCGGTGGCGTGACCGGCACTTGAAGCTCAGGCAAGCACAGCGTGAGCCTTCACATTGGGGACTCGATCAGCGAACACCGCTGACTGAGTTAGCGCTCAGGTTGGATACTGCCGACCTAGCTCTCCTCGTCGGGAGCGGCGCTGCTCCGGCAGGTTTGTTTCTCGCAGCAAACGACTGGCCGGTAGTCTTGATCGACAAGGATCTGCGAACCATTGAAGCAGCAGAGACCCGCGCTGCATCTGAGGGGCTTGTACCGCGATTCCAGGCCCTCGTAGTGAATCTAGGAAGCTGGTTTCCCGATCTCTCACCCACGCTCGCAGTACTCGATGCGACAACGTTAGGGTCGCTTGAGCCAGCCACGATGGAGAGCGTGATTCGCACTTTCAAGGAGCTCACGGCCCAAGGTGGCGTTCACTGCATCATACCCGGAAAACCGCGTCACGGAGTGCTCACTATAGCCAGCGATGTACTGGTGAATCACTACAGTGATTGGGGGGTCCAGAGACACGGTGGGGATCATGTGTCGCCAGGTTTCCTAGCCATCAAGCCTTAACGCAGCTCCCAGATACGTTGCGGGGCCGGCAGCGTGCCGGCCCCTATGCAAACGTACTACTCTGATCGAAAGACCTGGGCTAGCGACGCTTTGCTCTGCCTGTGGTCTTCGCGGCCTTGCGCCTCTTGGCCTTGCGCTTGGTGGCCTTGCGCTTCGTGGCCTTGCGCTTGGTGGCCTTGCGCTTCGTGGCCTTCCTCTTTGTGGCCTTCCTCTTCGTGGCCTTCCTCTTCGTGGCCTTGCGCTTCGTGGCCTTACGCTTCGTGGCCTTGCGCTTCGTGGCCTTACGCTTCGTGGCCTTGCGCTTCGTGGCCTTACGCTTCGTGGCCTTGCGCTTTGCGGCCTTGCGCTTGGCTGCCATACTACTCCTCCTGGTGAAAGTCATACCCGCCGAGTCCGACGAGCTCTTGTTGAACGGCGACGACCGCCGTTCTGCAACTACTTCACTCCGCTGCTCTCAAACACATCACATTCGGGCAAGAACATCGCTTCGCTATATTGCCTCGGAGACGGATGTGAAATGAAAGTCACGAACGACCAGAGGCGGGGTTACTACCGGCGACCCGGCTCCACCCGACTCTGACGCCACCACACGAATGGACGACCCAATTGCGTCGACCTTGTTGAGCATAGAAATGAGACTCTCATTAAACCGTAGGTTGTTGACTGGCCTGCTTACCTGTCCATTCTCTATGAGGAACGTCCCGTCCCTGGTTAGCCCGGTGTAGGTCAAGGTCCGTGAGTCCACAGGACGGATGTACCAGAACCGCGTAACCAGGAGCCCTCGCTCAACCGTCCGGATCAGGTCATCGGTCGTGCCGGTGCCGCCAGTCAACTTGATCCCGCCTCCCAATGACGTCGGCTCCCGTTCTTGCTGCCCCGCCCAATACCTGTCGTATGCGAGATTCACCAACACCCCGTTCTCGATCCACACGGTCCGTCCTATGGGCAACCCATCACCTGCAAATGGACTTGCCAGCAAATCGGGATCGGCAGGATCTGACATCAACGTCACACGCTCGTCGATGATATTATCACCAAGCTTGGTTCCACCACCTTGCCTGGAGAAGAAGGACCTACCTTCATCAGCGGAGCGTGCGTCGAACGCAGACTGGACGATCTGGACGAGGCTACCTACAGCGGTCGGTTCCAGAACAACCACATATGCCCCTGGATCGATGGGTTGAGCCTCCGAGCTCCGGCGAGCTTTGTCTATCGCACGATCTGCGAGGTCGCCGGGAGACGTCATACTCAGCCAGTCGTTGTGTGTTGTTCCTGCCCACCCTGAGCCGTTTCCGTCCGGAGTACGTACTGTGGTCGTGTACGACGCGAGCGTTGAGCGATGGTATGCAAACAGACCACTCGTGTTTGCAACCGCGCTGGACCCGGCGATCGACTGCAAGAACCCAGTTGCCGACAGATCGGCTGCGAGCGCCGGTTCCGTCACCGCGAGCACTGCATCGGCGCGGCGGGCTGTGTCCAGACCCGCGGTTTCGTCGATGAACCCGGCAACAGACTCATACGTTTGCGGTCTCATGAGCGGCATCGCCTCCGGGTCCGCCGGAGCAAGCACCGCCAGCTCCTCAGCCCGTGCTACGGCGCTCTTGATCGCCTCAGCGCTCAAGTCGTTCCAGGTCACCGATGCACTGCGATTGCCGACCCGGGCCGTTACTGTGGCCTGATCAGCACTGACATCGCCGGAGGTAGTAATCCCATTCCGAGCGAACCGGGTATGGCCGTTCGCCCAAGACGAGAGACTCACCTCAGCTCCGTCGCCGGTGCTTTGTGCGAGTATCAACTCACATAACTCGCGGGCTTCAGCCTCGCCGTAGAAATCCGCCATCAATAGGAACCGTCAGCGTACCGTGTTGATCACCTTGAACTCATGAAACCGGGCAGCTGGGCATCCGTGGCTCACTGCGTTTGCCTGAGTTGGCTGCCCCTTTGCATCTCCAATGGTGCCTCCAAGGAAGTAACTTCTTGGACCACCCAACATGTCCATGGAATTCCAGAATTCCAGCGTGTTCCCCTGATACGCTACGTCTTTCAGCATGCGGCCGACTTTGCCCCCACTCACCTCGTAGAACACCTGACCACCAAACTGGAAGTTGTATCTCTGCTGGTCGATGCTGTAGGACCCTCGTCCCTTGATGAGGATCCCACGCTCGGTGGCGGCAATCAGGTCGTCCAGGACATAGTCTTGTTCGCCAGGCATAAGCGACACATTGGGCATGCGTTGGAATTGCACCTTGTCCCAGGATTGTGCAGATGAGCAACCATGCGACCTCGTCACACCCGTCAGGTCAGAAATCCAGGGCACCTGTTCCCGCGTCGTCTGGTAGTCGACAAAGAGGCCATCTTTCACGATGGACCAACTGTCGGCCGGCACACCTTCGTCGTCCCACCCGACGGTGGCCAACGCGCCCTCCTGGTTCCGGTCCCCCAACACGTTCATGAACTCTGGACCGTAGCGCAGCGTTCCCAGTACGTCTTCCGGCGCTCATACCCCAACGCTCTGTCCAACTCCGTGGGATGACCGATGCTCTCATGGATCGTCAGAAACAGATTCGTGGGATCGAGGATGAGATCATAATCTCCCGACTCCACGGACACTGCCGACAATTTCGCTACTGCCTCCTCGGCCCACTCCCTGGCGCGTCCCACGAAATCAGCGTTCTCCACATGCTCATATCCCAACCCCATGGGAGCCACCTCGGCAGATGACCGCGTCTGCGAATCCGAGAAGTCCGATGCCACCGCGGTCACCGTCATCGATGGGGCTGAGCGGTACACGGTCTGCTCGATTATGCTGCCTTCAGTTGACGCGAACGTTGTCTGCTGTCTCACAAACAGCATTGACGAATTCGCAAACCTCGCCCCCGCCACCCTGAGTGCTTCCGTATTCGCCGAGAAAAGGAGATCTGCCTTTTCCTCCATCGGTACGCGAAACGGGTCCTTGCGGATTGGACTTCTCCAAGTACCATCCGGGTACGCATCTACCGGAGCCAGGTCAACTGGTGTCCTCACCCCGCGTACGTTCGCCTTCGCTTCCTCCACGGCTTGGGCTGCGACGCGCTGACATTCTTGACGGCTCAATCTCCTGCTCGCTGTGAAACCCCATGCTCCACCCGCCAACGCTCGAACACCCACACCGACCATCTCATTGTCGCTCAGTGAAGTCACACGGCTTTCGCGGGTCGATATGAACTGACTCCTCGTGTTCACGATCCGGACGTCAGCGTACGTTGCTCCAGCCGTCCGCGCCGCATCGAGCGCGAGCAGGCACAACTCTCTCAGCGGCACACCTCCCTGAGCAGTCTCGTACAATGACGGCGACTCGACTGCGATGGCGCGCGCAGGTACAGACAAGGCTGCAGCTGCCACCGAAGTGTTCTTGATGAAGTCGCGTCGTGTCTGAGACATTAGGTATGTCCAAGCGTTTGTGTAACGGAGCGAATATTATAGATACCGTTGAAACACGCAATAGTTCTTTGATGACTTGAGTTGCCTTTCACTCACGTCTCGCACGATCATCATTGCACTCTTGCCTTGTGTAAGTCACCTTACTTGCCCCAAAAACAAAGTCGCTGTGCAGTTGTAACTGCAAACGAGGCTACCGCACGCCAGCATTTCAGTCAGTGAGATGAGTCACATCGACTCGCGCATCACATCGAGATGGAAATTGACCAAGAGATGAGTGAGAAGGTCGAGAATGTCGCCGGTTCTACTGGCGGGCTCCTACTTGCCAGCGCGACGAGACTCGCAGGTCGGATTGATGGTGCGGCTAATTGTCTTCCAACGTGGATAGATCGCCTACTTCTTCTCCCCACTCCAGAGCCCTCAAATAACGCCGGAGGATTTTTCCTAACCTCGTCTTGGGCAACCTATCAGAAAACTCTATTTCTTGCGGCATTGCCAGTGGAGAGAGCCTTTTGCGAATGAAGTTCATGATGTCCAACTCGAGCGCTTCCGATGGCTGATGGCCTGCGTGCAGCGTCACAAATGCCTTGACCACCTCCATGTTGACCTCATCAGGCTTGCCGACGACTGCGGCTTCGGCGACGGCTTCATGTTCTATCAAGGCGGACTCGATTTCAAACGGGCCCACCAGATGCCCTCCGGTGTTGATGACATCGTCGTCTCGCCCTACGAACCAATAGTATCCATCTGCGGCGATGCTGGCGCGGTCGCCGGACACGTACCACAGATTGGGATCTGTCATCAGTGAGGCGAGATCAGAATCTTCTCCCGCCCCAACGAACTTGCTTCGATACACGGCCGGTCTCCCCCAATAGTCTCGGAACATCGCTGGCCAACCGGGTCGGAATGCGATGAGCCCGACCTTTCCCGGTTCTGCAATTGGCTCGTGCGTCTCGAGATCGAGTACCGTCGCGTCAATGCCCGGGAACGGTCTGCCCATTGACCCCGGCTTGATCTGCATGCCCGGATAGTTGGCGATCATCATGGCACCGGTTTCGGTCTGCCAAAACGTGTCGTGGAATGGCAAGGCCATTCCTCTCAGAAATCTGGTCATGCCGTTCGGTCACCAAGCTGATGAAGGATGCGGCCACCTTGCCTGCGCCGAGGATCCCCACCTTCACCGTTCTCGAAGGACACCCGTCTCTTCGGGCTACGTCTCAAGGTGTGTCAGCCAGGAAGTCACGGAGCATGTCGTCTATCTGATCTGTGTCGAGCAGAAAGGCATCGTGTCCGTTGGGAGATCGGATCTCCTCGTAACGCACGTCCCGGCCCAAGTGCTCCAGAATGTCAGCTCCCAATTTCACTTCGGTCGCAGGATAGAGATTGTCTGAGCTGATTCCAATGACAAGCGTGCGACAAGTCACGCGGTTCAGCGCACTTACCATGTCGCCCCGGCCCTCACTGACGTCGTGCAGATCCATCGCACGGCTGTAGAGCAGATACGTGTAAGGATCGAATCGCTTCGTGATTCGGCGGCCATGATGCCTCAGCCAGGACTCCACGTTGAACATGCCGCGCTCGCGTAGAGTGGACCCAGGTTTCTTGAACCAATCGCGCCCAAACTTCGCTTCGAGCCCAACGGGAGACCGATAGCTCATCATCCCCACTCCCCGGGCGATCATTTGACCGACCTTGGCTACCACCTCGTTCTCCGTGATGTCCAGTTCGATTCCACGCCGTTGCAGCCAATTCAGACCGATCTGGAAGGGCGATGTCTTGAGTGGAGCGGCCACGACCACTACTTGGTCCACCAGGTCCGGGGCTTCCGTAGCCCACTCCCACGCGATCATGGCCCCCATGCTCGGGCCTATCACCATCCTTGCGCGCGGAATCCCTATGGCCTCCAGGAATAGCTGCTGCACCCGCATCATGTCCCGTGGAGTCAGTAGCGGGAATCGGTCTCGATACGGCTTGTCATCGGCGGATGGGAATTCCGGCCCCGTAGTACCGTAGCACCCGCCGATGAGGTTGGGACATACCACGAAATGTTCGTCAGTATCGATAGCCCTGCCTGGCCCGACCAGTGGTTCCCACCAACCGATTGGCTGGTTAGCGTATTCTCCGGTGACGTGGCAGTCGGCAGTCATGGGGTGCACAATCAGCACGGCATTGTCACATGCCTCGTTCAGCTCACCCCACGCTTCGTAGCTGACTTGTATGGATGGAAGTCTACCGCCGTGAAGCGCGGCAAACGGTTCGGTCAGGTCGAGGTGTACGACCTTCCCAAGCTCCGCCGTGGGCGAACTCCACCAGAGATCACGATGTTCCTCTGTCATCCGGTCTGGAGCCCGCTCTCAAGTTCCGAACTTGGCGATGATCCCCTTCTTGTCGAGACCGAGGATTCCGTGTTTGTCGCCAACCCGTTTGAAAGCCTCGAGTGCACTTTCCAGGGTCGGGACGTCGTGATCCGCCGATAGCTGTGTGCGGATGCGAGCCTGCCCTTGAGGCACTACTGGAAAGAAGAACCCGATGACATATACGCCTTCGTCGAAGAGGTCGCGCGCGACATCCTGGCTCAACTTCGCATTGTACAGCATTACCGGGACTATGGGACTGTCACCTTCCTTGATCACAAAACCAGCGTCCGTGAGACCCTGGCGCCAGAACTCGGTATTCTCCGCCAGCTTGTCGCGTCGCACGGTGCTGCGATTCAGAATCTCGATCACTTTGAGGGCACCAGCTACCAGTGGCGGTGCCATAGTGTTGCTGAACAGGTACGGCCTCGCTCTTTGGCGACACAACTCCACTATCTCTCTCCGTCCCGAGACACAACCTCCGGCGGCTCCGCCTAATGCCTTGCCCAGCGTGGTGGTAATGATGTCGATCTTCCCCAAGACTCCGAAGTGCTCCGGTGTACCGCGACCTGTGCGCCCCATGAATCCGCTAGCGTGGCTGTCGTCGAGAAACACCATCGCATCACATTTGTCGGCAAGAGCACAGATCTCGTCGAGCGGTGCCAGATCACCGTCCATGCTGAACACGCCATCGGTGACGATCAAGCGGCCTCTCTTATCCTGATGCTCCTCGAGTTTTTGCTCGAGGTGATTCATGTTCGCATGCTTGTAGGTGTCGGTGACGGCCTTGCACAACCTGATACCGTCGACGATCGACGCGTGTACCAGCCGGTCGGAGATGATCACGTCCTCGGGTCCTAGAATGGCCTCGAAGACGCCGGCGTTCGCGTCCATGCAACTCGGGAACAAGATCGTGTCTTCAGTGCCGAGGAACTCCGACAAAGCTTGTTCTAGCTGACGGTGAATGTCCTGCGTACCGCAGATGAACCGAACACTGGAAAGACCGTAGCCGCGGTCGTCCAGAGCCTGGCGTGCCGCCGCAATGACCTCGGGGTGGGAAGAGAGTCCCAAGTAATTGTTGGCGCAGAGATTGACCACCGACTTGAGTTGCGCACCCGCAGGATACTCCACTTCGATGTTGGCCGACTGAGGGGAGTGTATGTATCGCTCTTCCTTGAACAATCCTTGCTCTCGAATGGATGACAACTGGGAGCCGTGCGCTTCCTTTATTGCAGCTGGGTAAGCCATCTCACCCACTCCCCTGCTGCTTTTTGACCAGCTCCACAATGCGAGCAACAGTGTCAAATGCCTCCGCGGAGGCCTCCGCGTCAGGGATTGATATGTCGTACTGCTTCTCCAGGAAGCGCTTGAGGCTCACCATGCTGAAGCTGTCGACTATCCCACTGGAGATGAGCGGAGTGTTTACGTCCAAGTCGACATCGTCGTCATCTTCGAGATACTCGCTGCGGATATATTCCAGAACCGCGTCTTCCATCGTGATCGTCCCCCTAAGCTGACACCCTCCGGGTGGTCAGGTCAAAGTCTTTGTGTCTGGCCCGCCGTCGTCACAACCCGAGGCAAGCGTCTTCCTATCTGGCAGGTAGTCCGCTGGATTTCCGAAACACTCGGCGTAGGACCTGATTTGTGAATCCAGTACCGCTTGGCACTGCCAGACCATCTCAAGCCCACGTAAGTATACTGATCACCCACACCCACGCTACTGCGCTACGGGTGCGAGCCCAACAGTTTCTTCTATGTATTGATATTCTTTCTATATATGGTCCTGGAGCAGCTGGCTGCTTTCTATGAGTGAGCGCTCACATACCGCAAGCCGCCGTCGGGGCTCGCGATCCAGTTCCCATCTCAACGGTGCCGAGTCAATCGAGTCCGCCCTCTCACAGCTGCTCCAACGGTTCAAGTGATTTAGCGGACCCACGGCATAACCTCCTTGCTGTCAACATTCTAGGACCAACGACCCAGACAAATTGGGGCTCGCGTTTTTGGCCGGGAAGTCCTATTATCGGGTGGCGTTTGTGGGCCTTTGTCTCAAATGGGCCGCCAAACGCGTCGCTTTGTGACCCGCGGCACTGTGGAGGGAGAAAACCTTCATAACGTTCTCTAGCGTACCGCGCGGTGCACCGGCATCGTGCCCAGACTCGTCCAGATGGGCCTGGATCCAATGACGGAGGTTAGCTTGATGCGGAGACTGTCCGGAGTTTTCCTAGCCGTCGCGCTGCTTGTAGCGATAAGTGCGCCGGCCTCCGCGCAGACGGACTCGTGGAAAAACCAATGGTATTGGGGAGCTGAAGCAGGCGTGCTCGTGTACAGCACGGCCACCCAGAGTACTGACTATGGTTTCGAATTCGGCGGAGACTGGCTGATCACGGCCGATCGTGTCGGTCTGCGACTCGGATTCGATCAAGTCCTGTTCAAGGACGGAACTACCGGAGCAATTCCGGATGGCGCCAGCGTGGGCGGATTCCGCACCATTAGCTTTGGAAGCATGCAGCGTTGGCAGGGGGAACTTTACGCAATTCCGACTGACGGACCGCTGCAGGTATTTGTGGCCGGCGGCTTCTCCATCGAGAACATAACCGACGCTGTGGCGACCGGATCGTTCACTTCACAGCAAGAGGAACAGGCTGTGCGCAGGCAGATCGATGAGGCGAGCAGCAAGGCCTTCTTCACGATTGGCGGTGGGGCCAGGTGGCTACTGAGCCCGAAATGGGCAGCCTTCGGCAAATTCCAGTTCATGCCCAAGGCCCAAGATTTCCTGCTCACCGGTGCGCATTACAGCATAACGGCGGGTATTTCGTATGCCCTGACCGCGGCAAACGAGGAGATACGAACAGAACGATAGCTCCTCGCTGCGAGGAGAAAAGGGCGTGAGTCTTACCCAGGCTCACGCCCTTTTCTTGCCCTCTCAGATGCGCTGTGGAGAGCCCGGGCTGGAAAGCCAGGGAGACCCCCGCTCGACGAAGCGAAGCGGCCACTCCCTAGCCTTCGTGATGCCTATGCGCGGCCCGGTGTCTATTCGGATTCGTTTGCGCACCAGCGGTCGGTGAATACGTACCGGTCCATCAGAGAGAGACAATCCGTTGACGGAGGCCGTGATTCCCAGAGCCTGACAGAGGCGGGCGGGACCAGAACAGAGCATCTGATTGTCACTATTACCACGCCGCTCCTTCATTTCCTCGATTCCTTCCCGGGGCTCAAGCGCCCGGATCAGCACTGCAGCCGGATATCCGTCTCGCTCGGTGACCGCGTTGAAGCACCAGTGCATACCGTAGATGAAGAACACGTATGAAGTACCAGGCGGACCAAACAGTGCGGCGTTACGCTTGGTGTGACGGTTGCCGTAGCCGTGGGCTGCAGGATCTTGAGGCCCGATGTAACCCTCTACCTCCACTATCCTACCGCTCGTCAGCCGGCCGCCAACGGTGCTCTCGATCACGCACCCAAGCAAAGCGCGCGCGACACGGACCGTGTCGCGCGCGTAGAAGGATGACCGAAGCAGCTCACCACCGGCTCGCGTCATCAATCACTCAGAGTCGGGATCCTCCGGGCTCGTCCCTCCCACCGCTTTCTGAATCGCAGCTGTCAGCTTATGGAGCAATCCATCTCTTCCCTTCGCCTCCTCTTGCTTCTCTCCAACGCGACCCGCTTTTAGGGTGTCATCAATCGGCTCCGCGGCAGCAGATGGACCACTCTGCGCAACCGGAGCTTCACGGGATGGTGCTTGCTCTTCGGTGGCTGTCGATTCCGGTTGGGGATCGGACGGCCTTCGCCCACGGCTGCCCCGCCGCGAGCCGAGCGTTCGCGGGCCAGTAGTAGGCGCGCGGGCCACCGTCGGCGCCACTACTTCGGCCACTTCAGCAGACTCTTGCTGTCCATCGGAGGCGTTGGGACCGGGAGTAGGCTTCCTCGACCCATGGCGAAGCCGCGGATTCCTCCTAACGGGCTTCCTTTCCTCTGGCGGCTTCCCCTCGGTTCGGTCAGCATTCACGTCCCTCTCGTCGCTGTCCTTAGCGGTTGTGCGCCCCTTCGGTCGTGTCGACCTTCCCGATGTCGTCTTGGTGCGCCGCTTGGGGGTCTTTGAGGTTGGCGCCTCGTCTCCAGATGCAGATTCCGACGTCGCTTCAATCGTGGAGACAACTCCTTCGGCTTCCGCTACGTCATCTGCCTTCTTAGTTCTTGGAGAACGTCTCGGCGTCGTGCTCTTTCGGCGGGTGGTTCGTTTCGTCTTCATTGGCGCTTCTTCTTCCTCCACCGTCGGTGTTACTTCCTGAGCTTCCTGCTCACCGCCGCTCGAGGACTTCGCACCGAGCTTCAGGAGGTATTCATCACCATCGCCTTTGATCAACTCGATGAAATCGGCATCATGCGCCTGACGTAGCATGCGTAGAAAGCGGCGGTTCTCGAACATTGGATCGGACTCGTTGCCATGGAGCTCGATCATCTTATCACGCGTCTTCGTGTAGTCCGTCGAATCTTCTCCAACCGCGCCGAGTGCCGCGAGGGCTCGCTTCAACAGATCGAAGCCGTCACTCAGCGTGAGATTGGCAGAGTCTTCGGCCGGTACCGTACGTCTCCTTGCGCGTTTCCTGCGTGCCGCGGGGCGGTCTTTGGATTCGTCTTCTTTACCTCCGGCCGGCTGCTCATCAGACCGCACATTTGCATTGGTCCCAATATCTATCGCGTACTGGCCGTTCTCCATTTTTGTGAGCGCAAGTAGTCCACGCTGTGCGGAAGACAATACGAACTTGCTGAACCGATTGAATCCCGCGTCCTTCTCGTCGAAGTTCGGATCGATGGCCTGCATCACCTGCTTCAGCCGGTCGGACCGCATGACATCGCCGTCCCGGACCATCTTCTGAACCGCTTCGACAACCAACTCCCATGGATCGCGACGCACTTGCTCTGCTCCACCCTCCTTGGCGAGCCCAGTGATCTCGTTGTAACTGAAGTACTCATCACAGTTTTGAATCAACAGGTCGCTCGATGATTCCCGGATACCGACTCCGATTACGTACTTCCCGTATTCCTTGAGCTTCAGCACGAGTGCGGAGAAATCCGAGTCACCGGAAAGAAGGATGAACGTCCCAATTTCGGGGCGAATGAAGATCAACTCCAGAGCATCGATCGCTAGTCTAATGTCTGTGGCGTTCTTCTTGTTGGCTCCAAATGCAGGAGCGAAGATCAGGTCGATTGACGCCTCGGACAGGGGAACAATGTACTGGGGGTACCGGCGCCAGTCAGCGTAAGCCCGCTGCACCGAAACCTTGCCCTTGATCATGTCCGAGTTCAACAATCTGCGAAGTTGATTCTGGAGATCCGACCGGATCCCCATAGTGACGTTGTCGAAATCAATCAGCAGCGCAGCGTTCGGTGCAGCCACTGATGATTCCGACCGGGCGCTCATGTGGCGCCCGACCGAAGTGTCTTTCACGTAACACTCAATTCCAGCCCCACCACCTGCGCCAGCTCTCTACGCTTCACCTTCCCGCTGCCTGTCATCGGGAAAGTGTCGAAGAAGCGGACCAAGTCCGGGACTTTGTAGTCAGCCACCTGATCACGGAAGAACTCTCTTAGTTCATCACCTGTGACGATGGCGCCTTCCACCGGTACGACACATGCGCAAACGAGCTCCCCTAGAATCGGGTTGGGAACGCCCACGGCGCACGCATCATCCACGGCTGGATGCGTCCGGAGGATATCCTCCAGTTCGCGCGGAAAGATGTTGTAACCGCCGCGAATAATCATCTCACTGCGACGGCCTACGACCGTTACAAACCCCTGCTCATCGATGATCGCAAGATCACCCGTGAGAAAAAACCCTTCCCCCGTGAACGATCGTTTGGTCTCCGACGGCATGCGGTAGTATCCCACCATTACGTTGGGACCCCGCACTGCAAGCTCCCCGACGGCTTCCGGCCCATGCAAGTCGCCTGTCTTGACGTCAACCACCTTCACCTCGACACCGTCCAATGGACAACCTACGGTAGTCTCACGCAGCTCGGGCGAGTCGCCATCGCGCGTTATGGTCACCGTCGGACCTGTCTCGGTGAGCCCGTACGCGACTTGGACGTCACACCACTCGCGGATCCTACGTACGAG
>JBDGZZ010000130.1:0-14579 GCA_039588335.1 Gemmatimonadota bacterium
GAAGAACCAATCGTTCAGCATCCTCATGACTGCTGACACTGGGATCGATGAACCCTGCTATTCCACACATAGGATCACGAACCGCCAGTGCTTCGGGAGAGGGGTCTGACGCTGCGCGGGTTCACCCCGACAAGGACGGCTACTAGTCCTGCGGCACGCGCCCAGAAATACACGTAGTAGACGGCCGAGTTCACTGCAACTACCGCAGCACCATTCTGGCGATACTTCACAAACGAAGAGAAAAGACAGATGGCAACTATGAAACCGAAACACACGGCACTGTATAGTGGGCTCAGCCACACCAAGAAGCTCAACAAGCAGACGTGAGCTACCAAGAACAACGCAGCTAGAATCGCCACCTTTGATGCGAAGAAGGTCTTCAGCGATCCGAAGTCACCAAGGCCGTGCCACATCTCGCGTCGAAAGAATCCTTTCCAATCTGTGGGATAACCGAGGTGAACCACCGGGAGATTGAGATCGTCCTTTATCTGCGCTCCGGCTCGAAGTGTCCGCATCGAGAAGTCATAGTCCTCCCCGGTCTCCAGTGATTCGTCGAAGCCACCCATCTCGTCAAAGAATGCCTTCGTGACTATCATGTGGCCCGTATTTATGTGCGTGTTTTCCCGCTGGGTCAGTGGCTGATACCAGAATCGGTTGAGCAACCGACGATCATTTGTGACACCTACCCAAGAGCCGGTTACCAGACGAGGATTCTCTTCAAGCCCTTCAAGCACGCCGCCAATGTTTCCAGCCCAAGTCTCTGATACCATAACGTCTGCATCTAGAAAGATCAGCACACGTCCGGTTGCCAATCCTGCTCCCACATTTCTGACGGATGCGACTGTGCCACCTGATACCGACTGAACTCTCGCCCCGTTCTCCTCTGCAACGCGCTTCGTATCGTCAGTGGAGGAGTGGTCAACAACGATCACTTCGTAGTTCATTGAGTCGCCAAGCATGTTACGGAGATTGCTCAGCGTCGAGCCGATGACCCGCTCCTCATTGAGCGCAGGAATGACGAAGGAAGGTCGTGGTATCACGGCGTCATGCACATTGCAAGCGGCGTGCCCCTACCCTTCTTGCTTCCCGAGCATTGTTGGGCGTTGCTGTCACCTCGAGCTTCACAGGTTACGGGCCCGTCATTGTTATGACCACATTGCGCATCCGAAGCCTCTCCCCACGGGTTCGTGTAAGGACATGAGCGGGTTCATAGGCCTGGCAGGCCTGCGCTCGTAGGTCGTCGCAGGCCAAGCCGTACCAAGGGCTTACTGACTGTTGCGCGAACGCAACATGGCTGGGGGAGGCCCTTGTTCTCAGCCGCTTGTTCCCGGCAAATAGGGCGGCTCACCTCTTGCTTCCTCCATGATTGCCTGATGAACGACTTCATCTGAAGTCTGGGACATCTTGAGATAACCTGAATACCGACGCCGAATACTATCTGGAGTGACAATGAAGGTGGATAGCTCAAGCAATGGCGCCTCCGCGAAGCGCCTTCGCGTCATCGTGGCCGGAGCGGGAAAGATGGGTGCTCACCACGCGAGAGTCGTGACCTCCCTCGGAGACATGGCATCCTTGGTTGGTATAGTCGATCCAAGCGAGGCTGCAAGGCAGGAGTTGCTGGATCAATTCCCCGGGGTTGCCGGATTTGACGACCTGGAATCCGCTCATCAGTCTGTTCATGGCGACGTCGTGCACGTGTGCACACCACCAGAACTGCATCAAGAGGTGGCGAATGCGGCTCTCACTCTTGGATGCCACACCTACGTGGAGAAGCCATTTACACCAACGACATCGGGAGCCGAACAGGTCTTGCAGCTGGCGGACGAGAAGGGCCTGAAGGTATGCGCGGGACATCAGTTGCTGTATGAACGGCCAGCTCTCGAGGCTGCCGATTTGGCCAACGCACTGGGCTCACTGACGCACGTCGAGAGCTACTTCTCATTTCGGCCGGTGCGCCAAGCCTCGGGACACGCGAGCCTAATGAGACCGGATCTGCAGCTACTCGACATACTTCCGCATCCGACATACACCCTGCTGCGATTCCTAACTGATGCAGTTCCCGATGCTGCGACACAACTCAAGGCTCTCGAGGCCGGACCCGGAGGTACGATCCACGCCCTGATCCGGAGAGGAAGCCTGACAGGATCGCTGTTTGTGACCTTAGACGGTAGGCCGATAGAAAGCTATCTGCGGTTGGTGGGGACGAATGGGTCGCTGCATGCCGATTTCGTTCGGGGCACCGTACAGCGTCTAATCGGTCCGGGCGTGTCCGGCATCGACAAGCTGTTGGCACCCTATCTCTTGAGCTGGCAGCTGTTCGGAAGGTCAACCCGTGCCTTTGCCCGACGGTTTATCCAGCGCAAGGGAGGCTATCCCGGTCTCACTGAACTCATCAGCGCGTTCTATGACTCGATAGACAATGGTGGTCCGTCTCCGACGTCGCCCGATCAAATCTTGGAGACGGTCCGAATCTGCGAGCAAGTAGGACGGGAACTCGACCCGCCAAACCGTACGATCACAGTGACTGCTCCAAAGCCTGACGCATTGAAAGTAGTGGTCACGGGAGGCACCGGCTTCCTGGGCAAGGAGGTCGTTCACAGCTTGCTGCGTTCGGGAGCCTGGGTACGAGTCGTCGCTCACCGGCTGCCGGCTCCGTGGCAACGGATCCCCGATGTCGAATACGTTGCCTCCGACCTTGCGTCTTCCTGTGGGCCGAACGTACTGCACGGCGTGGATGTGGTCATACATTGCGCTGCCGCTACCTCGGGTGGTTTTGACCAGCACCAGCGTGACTCGATTGACGCCACTGAAAACCTGTTACGCAGCGCCGCCGATCACGGTATCACTCGATTGATCCATGTGAGTAGCCTCGCGGTGCTGCAGAACACAGGGCGACGCCCCATGCGCAGCGACGGCCCGACCGAGCCCAAAAGCCGGCAACGGGGACCATATGTGTGGGGCAAGTTGGAGTCAGAGAAGCGTGCAGAGGAAATGGCCCAGGAACTCGGGTTGGACATCAGGATCGTCCGGCCCGCTGCGCTCGTCGATTACCGAGAATTCGATCCTCCGGGCTTGTTGGGTCGGCGGATTGGAAACGTCTTCGTTGCGGTCGGTGCGACGAGGGAGCACGCGGCCATCGCCGATGTATCCTTCGCCGCTGAAGCAATCACGTGGATGGCATACTCGTTCCCGGAAGCGCCAAGCAAGCTCAATCTGCTTGGCCCGGGAAGTCCGACAAAACGGGAGTTGGTCGCTCGGGTGAAGCAAGCCAATCCGGGAGTCATCGCAGTGTGGCTGCCTCGCGCTTTGCTCGTACCACTGTCATGGGGTGCGATGGGCCTGCAGAAGATCCTGCGTCCGAGGAAAGCGGCAGTGAACGTTGCCAAAGTGTTTGCCCGCAGGCGATTCGACACCTCTGACATCGAGCTGTTAACACCGAAGATCAAGCAGTTCGAGCCTGCCCATATCCGTCCTGATCTCGGTCTGAGGAGAGCATGACCGAGTATTCCAGCCTCGAGAGCATTTCGTCGAAGGACGACCTAGCGGATCCCCTCCTCCGAGAGGGTTGGGAGAAGTTGGTGGAGGAATACGGAAGTCCCTACGGTATGTACGCCTCCCCCGATTGGGTTCTCCATATTCTGGGAACCTCCGGACACCCCGTTCGAGTTTGGAAGGCTCGGGACTCGGCCGGCCAACTCGAAGGACTCGTACCGGTGGAGATCTCGGAGTACAGTCTTTCTTTTGAGGCCGCGAATCGGAAGTTCGTGAGGGTACCGTTGCAGACGGCTCATGTCCTGGGTGGCGTTCCGCCGCTGCCAAAGGACCCCGCCAGTCACTTCCGGTTTTTCGACGCTGTCTTCTCTGAGCTGCCGGAATGCGACTGTCTCCACTGTGACATGGTTCCCTGGGATAACTGGTTCTCCGAGTTCCTCCGGCAAGATAGACAGGTCCGCCAGCGCTACGTGGTTCACTCACCCTTTGGCGCCCGGAATTGGCATATGATGAGGATCGCGGGCACCTTCGAGGACTATCTGGGAAGAATGGGGAGCAAGTCTCGCCACAGACTCAGGAACAACGTCCGGAAGCTGGAGAAGCGGGCTGAGAGGTTCGAGCTAAGACGCGTAGACCGGGCGGACCAGGTAGAAGAGTTCCTGAGGTTTGCTGCGGAGGTCAGTAGGAATTCCTGGCAGCATCAGGATTTGGGAGAACAGCTATCCGACGATGAAACAACCAAGAAGACACTGATGAGCCTTGCTGACCGGTGTCTCCTCCGGTGCTATATCCTATTCTCGGGGGACGAGCCCTGTGCATTCTCCACCGCGTACCAGCGCCGGGGGACCATCAACTGTCACGAGTTTGGGTTCGATCAACGGCTGCAGCGTTACTCCCCAGGGAAGGTCCTGTTGTATCTGATGATCGAGGACCTGTACGCGGACTCGGCAGTGACGCTTTTGAATTTCGGTATGGGTGACGCCGAGTATAAGCGACAGTTAGCCGACATAGAGACCACGGAATCATCGTGGCTTATCATGCGCCGATCCATCCGGAACAGGATCCTTGTCAAGAGCCACTCCATTCTCGACGGCACGGTTGAGTTTGCCAAGAAGGTCTTCCGCAAAAGGAAGAGCGCGTGAGTGTTTCAAAGAGTAGGAGGGCCCCCGCACCAATGCGACCCTCCTGATCTGGGCCTGATGAGATCATGACCGAGTATTCCGGCCTCGAGAGCATCACGTCGAGAGACGTGCTATTGGATCCCGTCTTCCGAGAGGGTTGGGAGAGGCTGGTGGGAGAATACGGAAGCCCTTACGGGATGTACGCCTCCCCCGATTGGATTCTCCATATTCTGGAAACCTCCGGGAAACCCGTTCGAGTTTGGAAGGCTCGCGACTCGAAGGGTGCACTCGAGGGGCTCGTGCCGCTGGAGATCTCGGAGTACAATCTCTCTTTTGAGGCCGCGAATCGACACTTCGCGACCGTCTCCCTGCGGACGGCTCATGTCCTGGGCGGGGTCCCGCCACTGCCAAAGGATCGCGCCAGTCACCTCCGGTTCTTCAATACTGTCTTCTCCGAGTTACCAGAATGCGATTGTCTTCACTGCGACAGGGTTCCCTGGGATAACTGGTTCTCAGAATTCCTCCGGGAGGATGAACAGTTCCGTCAGCGCTACGTGGTTCATTCGCCCTTTGGCGCTCGGAAATGGCTTATGCTGCGGATCGCGGGCACCTTCGAGGAATATCTAGGGAGATTGGGGAAAAAGACCCGAAACACCCTAAGGAGGAGAGTAAGGCGGCTGCAAGAACGGGGTGAGAGGTTGGAGCTAAGACGAGTAGACCGGGCCGACCAGGTAGAAGAGTTCCTGCGGTATGCTGCGGAGGTCAGTAGGAATTCCTGGCAGCATCGGGTACTGGGCGAGCGGATATCCGACAACGCAGAAACCAGAAACGAGCTGACGAGCCTTGCCGACCGGCGTTTCCTCAGGTGTTATCTCTTGTTTTCGGGAAACGACCCATGTGCATTCTCCACCGCCTGTCAACACCATGGCATCATCAACTGCCACGAGCTGGGGTTCGATCTTCGGCTTCAGCGTTACTCCCCCGGGAAGGTCCTCATATGTCTCATGATCGAGGATCTACACAGGGACCCGGCGGTGACACTCTTGAATTTCGGTATGGGGGACGCCGAGTATAAGCGACGGTTGGCCGACATAGAGACCGCAGAATCATCGTGGCTCATCATGCGTCGATCCATCCGGAACAGGATCCTCGTCAAGAGCCACTCCATTCTCAACGGGACGGTCGACTTGGTGAAGAAGGTCGTCCGCCGAAAGAAAAGCCCGTGAGATCGCGAGCCATCACCGTCCTCCACCTCCTGGCACCGGCCGGGGTAGGCGGCATAGAAACGGTGGTTCGAGCCCTCGCCTCGGGCCATGCAGGGAGAGGACACCGTGTGCGCGTGGCAGGCATCCTGGACACTCCGTGCGAAGAACATCCTTTCGGGATCGCTTTGGAGAAGACTGGAGTCGAGTTCGTTCCCCTGCTGCTGCCGGGGCGCCGGTACTGGAGGGAGCGACGTGCCGTAGCGGACCTATTGAGGGATCTGCGGCCAGACGTGCTCCATACCCACGGATACAGACCTGACGTAATCGATACTCCCGTTGCGCGGCGCATGGGGACCGGATCGGTCTCCACGGTGCACGGATTCGACGGAGAGGGACTGTGGAACCATATCTATGAGCGTCTCCAACTGCGGGCGTTCAGGCGGCTCGACGCTGTCGTACCTGTGTCCGAGAAGCTTGGACGCGAGCTTGTGAAATCAGGCGTGCCGAAGGGCAAGGTCCGGGTGATCCGAAACGCATGGATGCCGACCGAAAACCCGTTAGGTCGCAAGGAAGCAAGGGAGATTCTGGGGCTCCCGCAGCGGGCGTTCACCATCGGCTGGATAGGGCGGCCGATTCCCGAAAAAAGCGTCGACACACTCATCAGGGCGTTCGCACTCCTCGGCGTCTCTGAAGCCCGCCTGTCCCTCATCGGTGCGGAATCACAGGATCAGACCCTGCGGGCGCTGGCCGATGAGCTGAGCGTGCACGATAGGATCCACTGGCATGGGGTCGTCCCTGAGGCCCCGAATCTCTTTGCAGCCTTCGACGCGTTCGCATTGACGTCCCTGACTGAAGGAACACCGATGGTGCTGCTGGAGGCCATGGCATCGGGGACGCCCATCGTGACCACAGATGTTGGCGGAATCCCGGACGTCGTTTCCGCCAGAGAGGCCGTTCTCGTTCCCCCCGGGGAGCCTGAGAGCGTGGCCGAAGCCTTGCTATCGGTGCACAACGATCCTCAGTCGGCTAGGATGCGCGCTGAAGCGGCAAAGCGGCGGCTTGAGAGTGAGTTCACAGTTGACTCGTGGCTCGATCAATACGAACAGGTTTACGATGCCGTGGGTCGACTCCAGCCGTGATGCGTTCGACTGACACCGGGATGAATTGAGTATGGCTGCACCATTTGGCCTTGAGATTGTGTCATCAAGGGATGAACTGTCGGAGTCCGGGTTCCTTAGGGAGTGGGAGGATCTGACGGATGCTTCGGGCACCCCCTACGCCGTGTATGGATCCCCAGCCTGGATCTCCCACCTTCTGGAGCTATCAGATACCCCCGTCCGAGTGTGGAAGCTGCGCGATGCAGCCGGCGCGCTGGTGGGGATAGTACCCGTGGTCCTCCAAGACTACATCCTGTCATTCGAAGTGGCCTCGCGGAGCCTCTTGAGAATTCCCCTGAAGACAGCTCATGTGCTGGGCGGCCTTCCAGTGCTGCCTAAGCGCAGCGATGTGCACTCTCGGCTATTTGACGCGGTACTTGCGGAGTTCCCCAAGTGCCAATGTCTTCACCTCGAGACGGTTCCGACCGATCATTGGCTCTCGAGCTTCCTGAAAGAAGACACGGACTTCAGAGGGCGGTATGTGATCCACTCGCCCTTCGGCGTTCGGAAATGGCATACGTTGCGAATTGAAGGATCGTTCGAGGATTATCTCCGAGGAATGGGAGGCAAGTCCCGATCGACACTCAGGCGAAAGGTCAAGCAGCTGGAAAAGAGGGCTGACGGGCTGGAAATCAGGCGTGTGGACGAACCAAGCCAGGTCCCGGGATTCTTGGAGGCCGCTACTGCAATCAGCCGCAACTCGTGGCAGCAGCGCGTGCTGGGCGGGCGGCTGTCCGACGACGAAGAAACCAGGCGGTCCATGATGGATCTGGCTGACCGG
Source organism: Gemmatimonadota bacterium (assembly GCA_039588335.1). Lineage (GTDB taxonomy): Bacteria > Gemmatimonadota > Gemmatimonadetes > Gemmatimonadales > GWC2-71-9. Next base: position 7,757 of record JBDGZZ010000130.1, read on the forward strand.
CGGCTGCTCCGATCGTATCTCCTCGTCTCAGGCGACGCCCCCTGTGCCTTTCTGATTGGGTATCAATATAGGGGCGTCTTTAACTCGGGTGAGTTAGGGTATGACCAGCAGTTCGCGGATTACTCCCCCGGAACCGTGCTGTGGCACCTCCTGCTCGAGGATCTACACTCTGATCCATCGATGACGCTACTGAACTTCGGGATGGGAGACGCCCCGTACAAGGGACGGTTCGGGAATATCCTGAGTTCCGATGCGTCGTGGCTTGTCATGCGCCGTTCACTTCGGAACCGGCTCCTCGCCGGAAGCCACGCAGCCTTCGATGGCTCAGTCGAATTGGCAAAGAAGATCGTGGGCAGAAAGGTCGGGCGGTGACCCAGCGGGGGTGGACCTCATCATCAATGCAGACGATCTAGGGCTCTCACGGGAGATCCACCATCAGGGAGGCGCGCCGTTCTGTCCGTCTCCTCGCCCCGCTCAACCCTATTTCAGCACGATGTTATCCACGTAGAGTGTGATGGTCCGGGTCGTATCTCCCGTAAGGAAGTAGACTCTCTCAATACGCTCCAGGTCCAGTGACCGACCGCTGGGCAGGTATGTGGCATTCTGGAGCGGAACTACAACGACATTGGCTCCCAGCTGGACTTCTGTGGCGAACGTAAGTCGATCGTCGTTCGCACCGCGGTAATGGCTGTCTTCAATCTGAACGATAAAGGTCGTGGGAATGTCCGAGGCGAGATAGGCGCTCAGCTGCAGGGACTCGTAACCAGACCAGTTTGGATAAACCTTGTTGATTGCGAAGCCCGAGCGGTTGGACGGTCTGAAGAAGACGCTCCCTACCAGGCCATCAGCGTCGGGCCAGTCGGGCGGCGGCATCGTGCGCTCCAGGCTTGCGTTTCGTGTAGTCCAGAACAGACCCTCAAATCGAGAATCGAAGGTATTGAGTACCGGAAAGATCGCACCGCGGTGATAGTACGCCATCACCCACGCTAGTGCTGGCGACCAAGAAACACCGAGTACAGCCACGACTATCGCGATCACCACAGGTCGCGTCCATCGACCCCACCGCTTCCACGAGACTTCCAACAACTTGTCCCGGATCGCATGGATGCTGAGAAAACAGAAGGCGCCTGCCGCATCTCTCGCCACGTCCAGAGCATCCGCGTTGCGCGGACCCGGAATTTGAGCGAGTTCTGAAAGACCCCCGACCAAGACGGTAGCGGAAAACGCCACCAGATAGTGACCTAGCCGGTTTGAGATACGGCCACCCAGGACATCTGAGGAGAGTCCCAGCATGACCAACGAGAATGCTCCCATCAACACGACATGGCCGGCATTGAAGAGATCGGCCAACAATGACAGTCGTGAGGTACCGCCAACGTCCAGCAGATGGGCTACCGCCACAACCCCGAGTGCCCCGATAGAGCGGGTGAGCAAGTAGGGCTTTCCAGCGGCCTTCATGGCCCTGAGCTATGTTGGTGGAAGAACGAGTTCACCGCCTCAAGAGCAGCTTGCCAATGGCTCTCAAGCTGTGTGAGGTATTCTGTAACAGTAGTGAGAGGAGCGCTGCCGGCTTGCGATTGTAGATCAGCACCGACAGCAGACGACGATCCGTATCCGTCCACCGGTATTTATAAGACTCCGCACCGCGCAGAAAATCGAACTCTCGACAACCACGACGGATGGCCTCCTCCATGCATTGCGACAACAAGAGATCGCCTGTATTGACTCGCTTCATGTCGCTCTTTTCCACCGCCATAATGTAGAAATAGAGAACGCCGTGATAAGCGAAGCCGTAAAAACCACCGAGGTAATCATCACCTGCCCAAAGGGAGCACAGAAGCAAGCGTTCCAGCTTCAGCGATCTCTCCGCCAGATCGAAGTGGAAGCTGACAAATTCATCCGTTGCAAACGATCCACTCTGACCACGTTCGCGCCAACTTTGCGTATTCAACTCCCTTAAGCGCGCCAGTTCTCGCGAGACCTGCTCAGCGTCTTCGCAGAACCGCACCTGGATCTCACCGCGTTCTCCCAGGCGCTTGCGCGAGTGGTTGATGACATAGCGCCTTGTACGGCTCAGGTTACTGAGCAAACATTCCGGCTCTTCGGGAAGCTGCATGTAGGGACAGATCTGCGTGTCCGACATCTCTCTGCTCAAACACCGACTATCCTCGCCGGCGATGCGCCAGAATTCGGTCAGCGCCCTGGAATCAGATGGTGCGTCACCATACTCGAGAATGTCCCACTCTGACCTGAGCTGCTCGAAAAGCTGACGCCATATCTCCTCGAGCCATGTCGAGTACCCGCTCTTCTGGACAATCACGTCCAGATAGTCGGAGCACACCTCGCCAACTCCCAAGAACCGCAGTATGCGAGTTCGGAAGATTCCTGCAGTGCGTACGCGTTGAATCCAGAAAGGGGCAATACCTACTAGCCGCCCTTGATCGAACACCGCGATTACAAACAGCTCGTCCCTCGTCAGATATACCTTGGCCCAATGCGACATCCATTCCCACGTGAGGAATACGTTGTCGTTTAGGCTCCGTGCCAAGAGATCGTCCCAAGCACCGGCAAGCTCTTTGAGCTCATCAGTATTCCGGATTACCCGGCTCGACATGGTTTCTGTCATAAACGAATCAGTCAGAGCGGTAAACTGGAAGACTCACGGCGATACTCCGCCCCACCCGATCCGACGCCGCATCAGTGACCACGCCTGCAGGCCAATTTCGCGTATCTTGGTAACTTCTACCGGTTCGTAGAAACGGACCAGTACGAGTCCAAAGGGAAACAAGGCCGCCACGGCCAACCTCAGAGCCAAGTTCAAGTAGGTACTCGAGGTAACATCCAATTGGAGACACAATCCATACAGGATCAAGGCAACGAACATCATCTTCCCGATTCGACTAAACTCGAACTCAATCTTGATGTAGCGCCGTGAGATCTTATACGCCAACGCCGTCATAAGTGTCCATGCAGATAGCGTGGCAGTGGCTGCTCCCCAAGCCCCGAGGGTCGGAACAAGAGCGACATTCAATCCGATACCTGCTGCGGCACCGACAATCTGCATGTAGAGGATACAATGATTGGCACGATCTGGTAGGCGCTGTGGTATTTGGGATCGGCCATAATCGCAATGACATCCTTCACTCCCACCGAGATTCCGAGCGCCACATACAGTTCCACAAAGAGGAAGTATGTGAGCATTCGCCCGTATATGTGGCTCGCATCCGGCCGCTTCGCTACCTCAAACATCTTCGGGCCCCAAATGGCGAAGAACGGCTCTGTTACCATTGCTCCGATCACCATGCCAAACTTGTACCCCAGGGCGTATAGACCTACAACCGTCAGGTTGGTGAAGCGCTGCAGCGCAAAACGGTCGGCCATTAGGAGTATGCTTATCAGAAGACCGCCGGGAATGTATGGCAAACCATACAGCAGCATTTCCTTCAATCTCGCCCTTGAGAACGAGATCCCCACGAGGCGGAACGTATATGCCGAGAGACCCAGCCCAATGCACGCCTGGGTGATGAGACCACCCATGATCACGCCCCGGACCCCCCAACCGAATCTGGCAATGAACAGTATGTTCAGGGTCAGATTCAGCACGAGGCCGAACAGGGAAACGGCCGTATAGAGCACCGACCTTTGCTGAGCGCGAATGAACACGAGCGGGGTCTCGGCGAGGACTGTCATCGTGAGGGAGATGACCGCCAGCCGCAGCAAACCACCGTAGTCGGGACTCTGAAAGACCAGGGCTGATACGGACGGTGACAGGAAGGCCAGTGTGCCGCCAAGAACGATGCACACAAAGATCACTGACATGAGGGCAGTACTGACCACGGTCCGCCTGTAGCTCTGCTCCTCCGACTCGTAGTAGAAGCGCAGGACGGCATGCGTCAGACCGGCACCCAAAAAAGTGCCGACCATGTAGACGGTCACTTCGATCATCTCCAGCGTGCCGTAGTCCCTGGGGAGCAGGAAATGCGTGTAGAAGGGAATGAGGGCAAAACCGACTACGCGGGTGAGGATGCGTCCGACCCCGTAGACGAGAAAATGCCGCGCGACGGACTTCACCACGTCAAACATGGAGTGGAGTCCTTCCGCGTCTGGGTGCTAACGGTTTGCCTACATCTGACATGCAGAGCACTTGACCGAGTGCAACCCGATCTGCTGCGACCGCCCCATGCACGGCTGCAGGTTGGCAGGCGGGCACCATTGCTGGAAAGGGGCGTTTGAGATGCTTCTTGGTTGCATCGGGCCGAATCGACGTTTCCCTCTGTGAGTTTTCAAGTTGGCCGCTGTTTCATGCCTATCCGAACACCTCTTCAACGCTGAGATGGACACGAATCTCCAGCCAATCCACGAGAAGGCAAGAACAAGGCCAATGCCCGACGAAGGCGTTCTAGCAAGACTGGTGATCAAGAATGCGGCTGAACCCGAGGTCCACTAAAACGGTCATGTCCAAGACGCGCTGCCCGGGACCCAGCCCAGGGTCTATTTGACACGTCCTAGCGTAGTGTTGCAGGCGCGCAACAGTCACAGATAGTATGCAAACCAACGATTTCTTAGTAGTTGAGACCGAGCGTAGCTTAGCGTGTGAACCGAGGCTGAGCCCCCAGAGAAGCCCATCCATATGGTATAACACTTGCGATCCTACGGATGCCCAGAGGGGCAGCCGATTCATGTGCTGCACCTACAGCGCTGGCACGTTAACCGCATCGTGTTGCAGAGCGGCCATCAGCCACGGCATAGGCGCTATCAGGCAAACGCAGGTCCTACGCAGTGGCTCCCGTGATGCGATAGCGCACGGTGATAGAGCGGTCTATTAGGAGAGACGACAATGAGAGTTGTTTTAGGTATCACTGACGGTGATGACGCTGGTGCAGTCCTGTTGGTCGACGGGCGCCTTGTGGCCGCGGTGAACGAAGAGCGTCTGAATCGGATGAAGATGTCGATCGGTTTTCCCAGACTAGCCGTGCGAGAAGTGCTGCGCTTAGGGGGATTGACGCCGGGGGACGTGGATCACGTGGCTATGGCAGCGAGAATGGAAGTGCACGTCCCGGTATCGAAACCTAACAAGGGATGGTTCGCACGTGCGTCCACCATTGGGCGCATCCGTAACGAAATCAGCTCGGCGCTGGCTCGGCCACTCGGTGAATTCCCGCTGGCAATAAAGGGGTATCGCATGCTAAAGCGCGTTACCATGGGCCGGCGGCGGGGTGGGGTACGCAAGGCACTGGACGAAATCGGTGTGAGAGCCCCGACTTCATACCACGAACACCATCGCTGTCATGCGTTGGCCGCATACGAGCAGTCGGGATTCGAAGATGCGGTGTCGATCTCCTTGGACGGAGGTGGTGACGGTCATTGCTCACATGTGTGGGTATTTGAAGATGGCAGGGAAGAATTGCTCAACACTGTGGACAGCTTCCACTCCATCGGTAATTTCTACGCATATGTGACCCACTTGTGTGGTTACCGGGCGGCTATTCATGAAGGAAAGATCACCGGCCTCGCCGCTAGCGGCGAGCCAAGGTACCAGGACATCTTCCGCCAGTTGATAGCCTATAGCGACGGGCAGATCAAGAACGTCGGCCGCGTATACCACAACTCCGCCATCAACACACTGAGGACGCTATTGCCCGCGGACTGGGAGCATGAGGACCTGGCCGCCAGCATACAGAACCACCTAGAGGAAGTAGCACTAGACTACATCGGGCATTGGGTGAAGCGGTCGGGAAAGCGAAACGTCTGCCTCTCAGGGGGTGTTTTTGCGAATGTCCTGCTGAATCAGCGCATCGCTGACCTGCCTGAATCCGATCGGGTATTCATATACCCGGCGATGGGTGACGGAGGGATCGCGGCTGGTGCCGCGCTCTCAGCTTGGCGGGGCTTCAAGAATAGCCGGACGTCCAGAGGCGATTCTTTTTTGCCGCATGCATACTTGGGTGCGTCCTATACGGACGAAGAGATCGAGGCGGAACTGCGTGGAGCGGATGTCGAGTATCGCAAGAGTTCCGACATTGAAGACGATGCCGCTGCACTGATCCACGCTGGACGCGTGGTCGCACGCTTCAACGGCGGAATGGAGTTCGGCCCTCGAGCGCTCGGCAACAGAACCATTATGTACCACACCAAGGACCCGGGTGTGAACGCCTGGTTAAATAAGAGGTTGCAGCGAACCGAGTTCATGCCGTTCGCGCCCGCTTGCTTAGCAGGCCATGAAGAGAAGCTGTTCCATTGGAACGATGCGTCAACCCGAGCTGCTCGATTCATGACGATCACGCTTAACTGCACCGACTGGATGAAGGAGCACTGCCCCGCAGTGGTGCACATAGATGGCACTGCCCGGCCGCAGATCGTAGATGCGGACACCAATCCTAGTTTCCACCGAATAATAGAGCGATACCACGAGCGCTCCGGAATCCCCGTCATCGTCAACACCAGTTTCAACATGCATGAAGAACCCATCGTGTGCACCCCGTCGGATGCGATCCGAGCTTGGAAAATGAGTAAGCTCGACAACCTCGCCATCGGGTCGTTTCTCGTGGGTCCACCCCTGAACGGCGGTCCTGAGGTGTAGTCCCATCCGCCCAGCAATCAGCTAGTTCAAGGAGGCCGCTGATACGGTCACGCGTCACTCAGGTCCACGGAGGTCGCAGCTAGTAGTACCCGATGCGTCCTAACCGGAGTGCATAATGGCAGCCATTTACGGCATTGTAGGCGACGCTGGATCTCCAGAATTGAGTGCCATGGGGCAGCGTCTCGAGCACCGCGGCGAATCGGTGCGCGAGTGGGCGCCAGCACCGGGTTGTCTCTTGGGCCA
>JBDGZZ010000131.1:0-10761 GCA_039588335.1 Gemmatimonadota bacterium
GGTGTTGCAGCTGGTGACCCAAACTCGCGCGCTGCTTCCTGCAACGAAGTGCACGATCGCTCTGCAGCCTCTGCTTGCCGCTGTTGCTCTAGCTCGGGACATATGAGCTATCACGCTGCGCCTGGCACCGCGTACGGCCTCGTGCACCATTCCTTCCTTCAGCCGCGGCATGGCCAGCGCGGTGACGGCGCCAATGATGGTCACCACCAGAAGTAACTCGAGCAGGGTGAACCCGTGCGCGTTTCGTCTCATATCACCACATGGTTTCGCAGCAAGACAACTCGGTGCCGCCGGACGGTGCGGAACCCACGTTGGCCTCGCCGCTGAACACCCACAAATTGCGGAATCCACACTGTTTCTTATGTGCCCCTGATCACAAACTCCCGCCCCAGGTGATAGTATCGTCACAGTGTCACCAGGCCATGAAACACAGCGTAGCTGTCCCAGGCCCAGGGGGCAACGGCGTTTTGGGGACACGAGGGTGCGTTCTTGGGACATTTGACGCCCAAAACGGCCTCAACGGGATCTGGTGCGACAATCATGGGGCCACGGAGCCTGGCACCGCCGACAGGTTTTGCCTAGGTTAGCGGTGCTCGTTTCGGAGCCACGCGCCTACGGGGACTCGGACAGGGTACGATCATGCCGGAACCACGTCACACTACACAAGCCATCATCCTCGCCAGCGTTCTCGCCATAGCAGTGATCGCGAATGCCGCGGTGCTCTATTTCGGAACGAATCCAACGACCAGGTTGGGATTGGGCCTGCTGCTGCTGGCGCTAATGATGTGGCTGGCTGCCAGGCTGGGAGTGGTGTCGCGAATCGCCCAGTCACTGAGCCGTGGCTACAAGCGGCGACGCTACATAAAGCTCCGTGGCGTCGTTGATCAGTTCCTGGAGGAAGTACGCCGGCTCAACTGGGCAGCCTCCGGAGCCGAACGCGGGTTCAGAAGCAAAGACGAAGCGATCAAAGATCTGGAGGCCATGGAAGACAGGTTGCACGCCCTGGTCAAGCAGATCCGCGTTTCGGCCGGTTTTTCTACCCCCGAGACTGACGAGGGAGAGGCCGATCCGGCTTGAGGCTCAGAACCGATCGACGCGGAAGTGAGTCGCGTCGATCGTGGAGTTACCGTCCAGCACCAGTTCCGCAATCATCTTGCCCGTCGTAGGACCCAGCGTGAGTCCCAACATCCCGTGACCCGTAGCCACAAAAACCCCCTCCCGGCCCGGAGCCGGACCAATCGCGGGAAGTCCGTCGGAAATACAGGGCCTTAGGCCACACCACTCGGACAACGGCACTGAGTCGCCCATCCCGTCGAAGTAGAGCTTGGCGGCGTTGGTGAGCTGCTCGAGACGCGGCCTCCTCACAACATCGTTGACTCCGGAGAACTCCAGCGTCCCGGCAAACCGCAAGAATCCGCCCATCGGCGTGCAGAACACCGATCTTTCGCCCAGCATACACGTGTGCTTCAGGCTGGGAGTGGCACCGTCGGCCGGGTCGCGGTCGCGGTGGTACCCCTTGGCCGCCTGCAGCGGCAACCGGAGCTGTAGTTTCTCGAACAGCTGGGATCCATAGGCCCCGGTCGCCAGCACTACGGCATCACACTCGAACCCGTCTCCTCGCGCGGCCTGTACTCGATTGACGCCCCCCGTACTGACATCCACTGAGGTTACTTCGACACGGCTCAGGAATTCGGCACCGTACTTTCGGGAGCGATCGGCCATCTCCAGCACGAAATTATACGGGACCACCGTACCTGCTTCCGGAAAGAACACTGCCCCGACCACCTCGCTCTTCAGGGCAGGCTCCCGTTCACGCATGGCAGCGCCACTCAGCGTCTCTGGCCGGTATCCGTGTGATTGCATCAAAGCGGCCTCCTCCGAAGCCGCACCGAGGGCACTCTCCGTTCGGTAGACCTCGTAGTACCCGGACTGCCTGTAGCCGCAATCGAGGTTCTCTTCACTCACGAGCCGCTCGAACAGCTCGCTGGTCTCGTGTCCCAGAGGCGCCAGCACCTTGGTGCAGTGTTCGAGATGCGACTGGGTGCAAGTGCGACTGAACTGCCACAGCCAGCGGATCAACGACGGATCGAAGCGCGGTGCAACGTAGAGAGGACTCAGAGGATCGAACACCGACTTGAGAGCTTGCTTCACGCGCCCCGGTTTGTTTATCGGGGTGTGCCCCGGAGCGATCGTTCCGGCGTTCCCGTAAGAGGCGCCCTTCCCCACCTCGTTCCGCTCCAACACCGTGACCCGGACTCCACGTTTCGCCAGATAGTACGCGCAACAGACCCCGATGACACCGGCCCCTACTACGACTACGTGGCGGTCAGGCATGAGAGAAGTGCAGCGTGCAAAGTGCAAAGTGCAAAGTGCGCCCCCGACCCCACACCAATGCGGGGGTCGGGTAGTGGGGACCCTTACCGTCTCTTACCGCCACTTACCGCCCCTTACCGTCTCTCTCAGGGGACCTCTTACCGCCTCTTCCCCCCCTTACCGCCCCTTCACCCCGCGATGCTGTATTCATATGTGCCTCGCACCAAGTCTCCCTCTGCAAACCGGGAGAAGCGAAACAGGTCGGTCGGGAACTCTGGATCCTGGACTCCCGTAACCAAGTCGGCTGCCATCAGCCCAACCGCCGGGCCAAGTTTGTAGCCGTGCCCGCTGAACCCGGAGCAAACGTAGCAGCCGCTTCCCAGTGGTAGCTCGTCTATGATCGGGTGCCAATCGGGAGTCACCGAGTACAAGCTGGCGTATCCGCCCATGCTCTCACTCGAGTCCATCGGAGGGTAGCGGCAGAGCATTTGCTCTCCCATCTGCATTATGAACTCTGTTTCGGCATGCTCGCCGAACTCGTCCGGGTCGACTATGTCATCAGCCTCCGCGGGATCGATCGAACCGACCAGTGTGAGATTCCCTGTCTCCGGCCGTAGGTAGACTCCGTTGACGAAATCCATCACCACCGGATGACCGGTGTAGTCGGCGGGACGACGGAACACTGCGACCTGTATTCGGCTGGACACGATGGGAACTTCAGTACCGCACATCCGTGCGACGTGCGCACCCCATGGGCCGGCGCAATTCATCACGACCGGCGCCTGATATTCTCCCTCGGCCGTTCTCACGCCCACTACTTTGTCACCCTCGAATCGTACCCCGGTCACCTTTGCATCGACCACGATCCGAGCCCCATGCCGCCGCGCCCCATCCGCATACGCGTTCACGGTCAAATGTGGGTCCGCGTAGCCGCTCTCGGGCTCGTAGGCTGCGGTCACGAGGTCGCCGGTCTCCACGCCAGGCATCATCTCCTGCAACTCTTCGGGCGTGAGCAAGCCAGTGTTGATCCCGAAGCCACGCTGCAGCTCCAAGTTGGCCTCGAGGCCGGCCTGGTCCTCGGCAGTGGCTATTGCGACCCACCCGGTTTGTTGAAAACCACACTCTCCGCCAACCCTGTCGTCGAACTGCTGGAAGACTCGCAGGCTGTGGAGTGCCATTCGTGCGGTGAGTTCGTTGGAGTAGTGCTGTCGGATGATCGCCGAGGATCGTCCGGTCCCACCGGCGCCGACGGTGTCCTTCTCGAGTACCGTTACGTCGAGCCCGCGCTGAGCAAGGTGAAACGCCACGCTGCAGCCCATGATCCCCGCACCAATTACCACGGCATCGGAAGTCTGGGTCATATGGTTGACTCTCTTTGAAGCTTGGGAAGGACGATCACCGGGACACCCCGTGTCCCAGTCCCAAAGGTAGAGCGCATTTGGCACGGCTGCCAACAGTGCGACAAACACTTCAACGTTGAATAGATTTCAGCTGCAGTCCACAGACACGATGTGCCTGACAGTGCGAACGAGCACGATCATGGAGGGTCCTGCACCAGTGACGACAGTGAAAGAGCTGGGACCGGCAGCGCTTTATCGAAAGTACGATCCCGATGATTTCCGTTTTGAGTCGACTGCCGAGCTGGAGGATCTCGACGGCACGGTGGGGCAACCACGCGCCGTTGCGGCAGTGGAGTTCGCAGCGGGCATTGCGCGCGACGGATACAACATCTTCGCGCTCGGTATTCCGGGCACCGGGAAGCGCTCACTCGTTCGACACTATCTCGAAAAGCACGCCGCAAAACGTCCCCCGCCACCCGACCTGTGCTACGTGCACAACTTCGAAAAGGCATCCGAGCCCAAGCTGATAAGCCTGCCCACGGGCGCAGGAGTCGAGTTTCGCAACGATATGGAGATGCTGGCAGAGGCACTTCGGACAGCCCTGATCAGTGCCTTTGAGAGCGAGGAGTTTCAGACTCGTAGCCAGGTGATAGACGAGGAGTTCAAAGAACGTCCCCGAGAGGAACTCAGAGACATAGAGGAGCGGGCCAAGACCGAAGGACTCGTCTTGTTACGCAGTCCCGTGGGAATGGCGTTCGCCCCCACCAGAGACGGCGAGGTCATGTCGGGTGAGGAGTTCAAGGCACTACCCGAGGAAGAGCAACAAGAGATCGAGCAGAGGGTCGAAGCCTTCCAGGAAGAAACTCAGCAGGCGATGCGACAGATGCCCAGCTGGGAAAAAGAGCATCGTAGTCGTGTCCAGGAACTAGAGCGTGAGGTGTCGAGCCTGGCAGTCGGCAATCTGCTGGATGAGATACGACGGAAGTACCATATGCTGCCGGAGGTGCTCGATCACTTGGCGGCCATGCAGCAGGACGTGATCGGACGCGCACGGGAGGTGGTCGAGCCCGAGGGGTCATCTCCCGCGGCGGCACTCGGGATGGAAACCACCACGACAGTGGATAAGCGAGGCCCACTCACCAGGTATCACGTGAATCTGATTGTCGACAACAGTGGAGCCACCGGCGCTCCCGTCGTCTACGAAGACAATCCTACCTACGACAACCTATTGGGACGTATCGAGCACACCGCACAGTTCGGGGCGCTGACCACCGATTTCAGCCACGTCAAGACCGGGGCCCTACATCGCGCCAACGGTGGCTATCTCATGGTCGAAGCTCACAAGCTACTGCGCGCTCCGTATGCCTGGGATGCTCTCAAACGTGCTCTCCAATCAGGGGAGCTCAGTGTCGAGTCGATCGGTCAATCACTCAACATGGTCAATACCGTTTCCCTGGAGCCGGAGTCTCTGCAGCTCGAGGTGCAAGTGGTGCTGATGGGTGAGCCGAGCCTCTACTACATGCTCTGCAGCCTCGACCCCGACTTCGAGGAGTTGTTCAAAGTAGCCTCGGACTTCGCCGAATTGATGGATGCAACTGAAGACAATCGGGACGGCTACGTCCGGCTCCTCGCCACGCTGGCCCGCAAGGACGGTCTCAGGCCCTTGGATCGAACTGCGGTCGCCCGTTTGCTCGAGCACAGTACGCGCCTCGCGGGGGATCGGGAGAAACTCACGGCGCGTGTCGGCTTACTGCATGACCTTCTGAGAGAAGCAGACTACTGGGCGGACAGTGCGAAAGCGCGGTTGGTGACTGCGGAACACGTGCAGCAGGCGATCGACGCGCAGATATACCGGGCAGACCGCATCCGCGAACGGGTGCACGAGTCGATCGAGAGCGGCACTGTCATGATTGACGTTGCCGGCACACAGGTGGGCCAGATCAACGGCCTCTCGGTGATCTCCATGGGCAAATTCGCGTTCGGCAGACCCACTCGTCTTACGGCCCGAGTCCGGATCGGATACGGCGACCTGGTGGACATAGAGCGTGAAGTGGAACTCGGAGGGCCCATCCACTCAAAGGGGGTTCTCATACTGGCCGGTTACCTGGGCGCGCACTACGCCCCCGACCGGCCCCTGTCACTCTCTGCAAGCCTGGTATTCGAACAGTCCTACTCCGGCGTAGAAGGAGACAGCGCATCCGCCGCCGAGCTGTTCGCCCTTCTCTCAGCCATCTCCGGAGTCCCGATCAAGCAGTGTATCGGCGTGACCGGATCGGTGAATCAGCATGGTGAGATACAGGCTATCGGAGGAGTAAACGAAAAGATCGAAGGGTTCTTCGACGTGTGCCGCGCCAAGGGGGGACTGTCGGGCCAGCAAGGAGTGATCATCCCAGCGTCGAACATACGCCACCTCATGTTGCGGCAGGATGTGGTAGATGCGGTCTCTACGGGCATGTTCCATGTCTTCCCCATAGAGACGGTCGACGAAGGCATCGAGTTGCTCACGGGAATGGCCACCGCCGCGCGAGACGATTCGGGACAATATCCGGAGGGAAGCATCAACCGGCTCGTGGAATCGCACCTCATCGATCTGGCCGAGAGACGCAAGTCTTTCACGGCGGAAGAGAGGCCCGACACCGCGCGCAGGGGAATCGGGGACTGAACTGAGGATGCAGATTCGTCGCATTGTAGTCGCGATAGATGCCTCGCCAACGAGTCAGGCAGCTCTGGAGGCGACTACGGAGTTGGCTGCGGCGTGGGACGCGGAGGTGCTGGGCATTTTTGTGGAGGATGTAAATCTGTTGCGGATGGCATCGTTGCCGTTCGCCCGCGAAGTAGGTTCGCACTCTGGAAAATTTCGACCTGTAGATCCTGACAACTTGAGGCGTCAGCTGCGGTCTCAGGCCGAACGTGCGCGCCGGGCGCTGCAGCGAGCAGGGGTGCTGAGCAAGGTAGCGGTTTCGTTCAAAGTCGCTCGCGGACGAGTCAATGAAGAGCTGCTGGCTGCTCTGTCCGAGGCCGATCTACTGAGCTTGGGTAAAGGAGGAAGATCGTTGGCGGCGCGGCTGGGACTGGGCTCCACCGCGCGTGCGATCGCCTCCGGTGGCAGTGGCCACGTCTTGTTGTTGTCACACGTGTCGCGGGTGGTAGGGCCCGTGGCGGCGGTCTACGACGAATCTCCGGCGGGCGAACGGGCCCTGGTTGCCGCCCGAGAACTGGCTCGTGGATTGGACACGCATCTCACAGTGTTGTGCCTTTCAGAAACGCGAGAGAGGTCACGGGATCTAGCGATGCGGGTGGGCGACCAAACAGGAAACCCGGAGAGCATTCGTTGCCGTCATTGCACTCTCAGAGATGTTCCGGATCTCGCGATGATCGCACGGTCTTTCGGGGCCAACGTCCTCGTCGTTCCGGCGGGCAGCGCGATCCTGCCCGACCACGCTGTTGAATCGATGGTGAAGGGATTCTCCGGACCCGTGCTGATCGTGGCCGGCGAAGACTAGCTCGAGTCGTCAGTCTCCAAGTTGACGCCGTGCATGACCTTGAAACGCTCAACGAACTTCACGCCGCACACATCACACAGGGTGTACGGCTCATGTATGTCATCGAGACACAACGATCAGGACTGTGTACCACCATTCGTCCTGAGTTCGGTTCGTGACGGCCATACCGCTCGGAGTGGAAGGTCTTCTTTACTCAGCCTGCTCCCATCACCGTTTCCTACCCGCAATTCGTAGTCCCGCCACGAGAGCTCGGCGTCCATGAAACGTTGGAGAAGTTGAATCTCCGACTCATGAAGCCGCTGCATTCGCGCCTCCTCTTCAGGTGTTAGCGCGGTGATTCGGAGTTTCCGGTATACATGGTTCACTGCGCGCGATACCTCTGTTTTGAACGAGCCTATCTAGGGTCCCTCACCGCAGGATAAAATCTGAATATCTAGCGCATTTAAATCTGTGAAATCCGTCACTGCCCAGTGTGGTATACTGACCTAAACGCATTTGTGACGTATACCACGGTGATGGAACTACGACGCGCGTCGAGTGTTATTTACATGTAAAGTGTGCTTGAGTTCTTGTCTTGTACTGACGATCTTTCCATTTGCGGCAACGTAAAGCCAGCGCACGACACTTCAAATTGGTGATTGTCCCATGACTTTGGTGACATTGCTCTTACTGTTGATCGGTTATCCAGCAACCCAACACGATCCGACCGAATGCTGGAGAGATGCAGGTATCAAGGATTTGTACAGTTCGTTTCAGCAGGTTGAAGATCTCCAACGGTTTGCCCGGGCACGTAGTTGTGATGTCATGGCCATCACTTGGCAGGTAAAACTGCTGCCGGAGCGTTACAGTCTCATGCTGTGGGATGCCGGAACCAACGAAGTGGTGAAGATCCAGGTGGAGATCTCGGATGTGACATGGGAGGTTTGGCAAGGCGTTTCGAGGGGTGACCTTATCACTCGGGATCCCGTCGACCTATGCGAGTATGTCACGAAACGGACCGGTGAGGGCCGGGCTCCACTGTCGGACGCCGCGAGAGGACTGATCCGCGTGAACGCCGGCGCCATTTTCGGACCGGCACTCTAACAGCGGCCCAACAAAAACGAAGGGCTGTCGAACGACGACCCTTCTGGATGGTCGCCTGCTTCCTGCGCACTGGAGCAGGCTACCGCAACAAGTGCTGCTTTGCACCGGTTATCGTACTGCATAGGCGGATGAGGCTCAGTGACCCCAATCACACCGCCGACCCCCATCGGTTGCAGGAGTCCGCTCTGAATCGCAGATTGATCGACGACGAGACATGCGAGAAAACTCCATAACACCTGTCACGTTCTCCCCGGACGAGAGGGAGAAGATCAGCCAGGCCCTAGCTGCCGGCGAGAAGCGACCGTCTTGCCCCAGATGCGGCAGCGAGTTGGAAGCGGAGGGACCCACGCCGCTGAGGGACCCAACCGTCACCAGCTTCCGCGTGCAGTGCAAACCTTGCCACCGCATGGCCTTCATCACCAAGACCCAGGAGTAGAGGCATTTCGACCCGCGACCTCACATTGGGATCCGGTTTAACCCATAAAAAAACACCGCCCCTGACAAGGCGATGATTCAAGAAATGCTAAGTCCGGCGAGGCGCGCTCGCCAGCCGATAGTGTAGCGGCTCTGCCTCAGGCCGCCGTTCGCCTGTCGTCTCCTTTACGTCGATCGTCCCCGGTTCTCTGGCCCACCGGCAGAACGGCTCGTTGCAGTCGGCGATCAACCAGCCGCCGATCATACCCGCGTCGGCGCTCTGCTGGCTGCTCCCGCTCTGTAACCTTCTGTCCCTTACGCATTTGTGCCCCCTGAGAGCCGCGGAAACGGCCTCACGACTACACAATCAATATGAAGTTTTTGTGAATTTAGTATGAAGACCGCTCCTGACACCATGGTTCGCCGCGAATTGACTCTCAATTGACTGGGCCCAATTAGATTTCTCGGTGCATCAGATATGCGTGTGGTTCCCTCGCCCCGGAGTGATCTGCATGCCCGAAGAGGCGGTCTCCCAGTTCCTCAATCGGATTACCCAGACCAGTGCAGTTCATTTGGCCGCGGAGTATGGGTTTGCCCTGAAGTACTTGGAGATGAGCGAGGGCGAATTGGAGAAGGTGGTGTCTCGGCTCCATTCCTCAGCCGGGTTGGCAGCCCGAGACACTGAGTTTCCGTGCACCGGACGCCCCAACGTTTCGTCGGACAAGGGCGCGACCAACCGGGTGATGGCTCTTCGCAAGATTCTCGAGCGGGTTACCTCTACCGATTGATCAGACTCCCCACTCCCACCTGTATGCCCCGGCGTCTCATTCTCTTCCTGACGGCACTCGTCTGTACCGCTCCGCCGGCGCAGGCGCAAACGTTGAGTGGTCGGGTACTAGACGACTCCACTCCGCGGCCGATTGCAGGTGCCGAGGTGATTCTGCGTGATTCTCAGGAGAGCAGCTGCGGTAGCTAGCTAGTCAGGTATGCACATGCTACCTTCGCGTTGGGAACGCTCCAAGGAGAGGCCATGCGAGAGAGTTCCGGGACCCCCGCCACGTTTTCCCCAGACGAAGCCAGGCAAATTCGCCACAGGCTCGGCATGAGTGAGAAGCCGCCACTCTGTCCCCGATGCGACAATCCGCTCGACATAGAGGGCCCAGTGCCCAGTGTCGGCTCCGAGGGCCCTCACTTCCGCGTTACATGCAGACCCTGTTCCAGGACAGCCTTTATCACCGAAGTACCTGGCAGCCGGCCCCTGGGGTAGGAGAGGCTGATGTCTCTCCGGTCCGGATAGATATTTGCTACGCGCTGGGGTGAGGTTGCGTACACCGAGTGGTGCCGACGGCTGAATCTGATCAGCCGCGGCGATAGCGCTTCCGGCACACGCTTGTATCTTAGCTGCCGATCCTCATCGACGATCGACGACCCACCATCGACAATTACCCAGGACGATTGACGCCAATGCGCCGAACAGAATCCGCCGACCGGAAGGCCTACTGGGCTATGAACCTAACCTACGTCGGGATTCTTCTCGCCATCTGGTTCATCGTCTCGTACGGCTTCGGCATCATCTTCGTCGAGGAACTCAATGCGATTCGGATCGGTGGATTCAAGCTTGGGTTCTGGTTTGCCCAACAGGGATCTATCTACGTCTTCGTAGTTCTCATCTTCGTTTACGTCAAACTCATGAACCGGCTCGATCGCGTGTTCGAGGTGGATGAGCAAGAGGGGGACGTGGGGGGAAGTCCGACATGAACGTCCAAGCGTGGACGTTCGTCATGGTGGGGCTGTCGTTCGCGGTCTACATCGGTGTCGCGGTGTGGTCGCGCGCGAGTTCGACGGGCGAATTCTACGTTGCCGCGGCTCGCGTACCGCCGGTCTTGAACGGGATGGCCACCGCCGCCGACTGGATGAGCGCGGCGTCGTTCATCTCGATGGCCGGTCTCATCGCGTTCATGGGTCGAGACGGGTCGGTGTATCTGATGGGGTGGACGGGAGGATATGTATTGCTCGCGCTGCTGCTCGCCCCCTACCTCCGCAAATTCGGGAAGTACACGGTCCCCGACTTCGTCGGCGACCGTTACTACTCGTGGGTGGGGCGGGTC
>JBDGZZ010000132.1:0-10740 GCA_039588335.1 Gemmatimonadota bacterium
TATATCCATCGTTTCGTCGAGTGACAAATACGCCCGTTGTCTCAGGAGTTCACTCAGTGATCCCGCACTGGCGTACGGCATCACATAGAGCAGAAAACCGCCGATCTCTTCGGACGTGATCAAAGGAAGAATACTGGGGTGCTCGAGGCTCCCGAGAAATTTGATCTCACGATGGAAACGCTCCGCGCCTACCGATACGGCGAACTCGGGGTGCAATACCTTAACCGCTGCTAGCTCACCATCGGAAGCCCGGGCGGCCAGATAGACGCCCGCCATGCCGCCCTTACCGAGCTGTTGCTGGATGTCGTAGCTGCCCGCGAGTGCGGCCTTGATCTTCTCCATCCGTCCTGGCAACGGTGCCTCGCATTTGGAGATTGTGATAGCATACGGCACAGGTTACAGATCTGCCAGGGGCGACCAGATCTAGGTCGGTATCTGTGTTAGTCCGCCTGTTTCCGCGTAAATCCGCGGCCGTAATCTGCGGCTATATCTTGGCCGTTTCTTCCAGCTCCTTCTTGCTGGTCTCTGGCAGCCAGACGAGGATGAGTACCAGGGCGACGACCACCGAGACGGCTGTCGTCGATACCGAGTTGCCCCAGCCCACGTTCTCCGCCGCCTTGCCCACGAGCACCGGCGCTATCACGTAGCCGATCCGGCCCAACAGGTTGTTGGACCAGGCAAAGGCGTCAGCACGCATGTCGGTGGGGAACAGCTCGGTCGTGAACGCATTGAGCAAGGCGAGCAGCGCTATCGCCGCGAAAATGGCAAACGCCAGGCACACGGTGAGTATCCAGAAGCTGGTGAGTTGGTAGGCGAGCACCACGAACACGGCGGACACGCAGTAGATCAACACGGCGCTACGTCTCCTGCCCCAAGCATCGAGCAGCTTCCCGATACTGAATATGAAAGGCATTGCGATGAGTGACGCTATGGCGAGTGCCTTGGCCACCTCGCCGTCGGTGAAGCCGGCCTCGCTGACCGCGTACTCCTTCCAGAATACGACGACCGTGTTGGTGCACATGTATGTGAGGCCCCAGATGATCGCCATCTGCAGCACTCGTTTCCGGTAGGGACTCTTGAGAATGGCAGTCAGCGGTCGCTTGGTCTCGGTGCGGCCTGCGGAGTAATCGGTGAAGCGCTTGGTCTCGCGCAGCCCGCGCCGTGCGTACGCCAGCAGCAGGAGCGGGATGATGCCTACGAAGTAGACCGTCCTCCACCCGAACGGGGTCGCCAGCAGAGTCGGCACGATCGCGGCGCAGGTGATCGATCCCAGCGAGTTGAATGCCTGAAGCAGCCCCAGCACATAGCCTCTCTGTTCTGCCGGGTACTCCTCGGCAGCGATCACCATGCTGAGGGCCCACTCTGCTATGAGAAAGATGCGGCCTAGGAACTGGAATAGCGTGAAGTAGTATGCGTTGGGCGACAGACCGGTCAGGAACGTGAACAGCGCGTACCCCAGGATCGTGATAGTGAGCACCCGCCGGCGACCCCACCGGTCCGCTAGGCGGACCAGCAGGTAGGACACGATTGTCCCGGCGCTGATCGCCGTGACGATGAGGCCACCCTGTCCCTCGGTCAGCGCCATGTCGGCTCTGAAGTTGGGCAAGATCTGGCTCAACGCCGTGAAGTCGTAACCCTCGAAGAAGGTTGCGACACTCAGGAATACGAAGAGCCGCTTGTGGTATGGCGTGAACTTGGCTGTAGCCAAACCGCGCCCCCTAGTCAGGGAAAGACGACTACGCTCTCGTTGCCGTCAGCACTCACAGCGGCAACCCCGAAGAAGTAGTTGTCGATGATTATCCCTTCGAACGTGTGCTCGGTTGCGTTGCCGACCCATCGTGCAAAGTCCCACGTGGGTGAGTCCGTGAGGCGCCAATAGACGCGATAGCCAGCCACGTTCAGCGAATCAGATGGCGGCTCCCAGCTGAGCGTAGCCGAAGGACGGTTGCCTCCTGTTATGCGAACGTTGGCCGGGGAGCCGGGAGCCCACGCCAGGGACGCTAGAGTCGCTGCGTTTAGGGCGGTGAGCTTGGCTGCGTAGTCGAAGTCCACTTTCTCCAACACGTCGCCGTACTTGATGCCGTTTTCTTCCCTGATATTCTGGTGTTGGCGGTAATAGTTCTCGTTCGTCTCCATGATGCGGACCGCCGGGTAGCCGAGGTTGGCGAACGGTGTGTGGTGGCCGCCGCGCCCGAATCGATCCAGCCGGTAGACCATCGTCACGTCGAGGTTGCGGACGTACATGTCAGCCATGCGATTGACGTAACGCGCCAGTTGGCGAGATACACCGTCGACTTCGCCGCCCGCCCGTCGCTGGCTCCGAATCCGGCGCAGGATTCGATTGAACTCGATGGCGGAAATTTGAAGGGTGCCCGAATCGCGGGCCGCCTGCTGCAAATCCGGGCCGGCGAGCTCCTGTAATGCGATCTCCAGCGGAGGGGTACCGTCGGAGAAGACGCGAGCGTTCGTGTTGTCGATGACGCCGCTGATTCCTTCCACGTTGCCGATCATGTCGTTGTTCAATACTGCCTGGATATTCCAACCGTTCTCCTCAGCGTGCCGCGCTACCGTGCCGCCGCCAAGAAGTCCCTGCTCCTCGCCCGACAGGCCGAGATACACGATGGAGGCGTTGAAACTGTACTTGGTCAATACACGCGCTGCCTCGATGGTGCCGGCCATACCGCTGGCGTTGTCGTTCGCACCCGGGTTGGAGTCCGTTGGGGCGGAGCCTGCACCGCGACTAATGATGTTGTCGATGTCTCCGCTCATGATCACCATGCGGTTGGGATCTGTGGTACCCCGCTGGATTGCCACGAGGTTGACCACATTGGTCGAGTCCGGGATACGACGCTGTGGTGGGAACACCTCCGAGACAAAGAACACCTCGAGACATCCTCCGCATGCGACCGAGATGCTATCGAACTCGGCCTTGATCCAGCGCCGTGCGGCGCCGATCCCGCGCGTGTGGGACAAAGTGTCCGATAGAGTGTGGCGTGTGCCAAAGCCAACCAGCTTGGTTATGTAGGCCTCGATCTGAGTCGCAGAGACCGAGTCCACTATGTCGTACACGCGTGCGTCCTCACGAGGTGGAGCCCCTTGAGCCCAAGCTGCCGTCGCGGCCAGGCAGCACAATATCGGGAGGGTGAATCGCATGGAGATCTCCTGAGAGTGTTTCCGTCTGCAGGTCCGGGGTATCTGCCGCAGGGAACGAATCGGGCCGTACGCTACCCCTTGGCCCACATTGACGCAAGTCGGCATTGCCATAGCTTAAATACCAATCGTAGCGTTATCGAACCCGTGGCGATCTAGTACAAGGATGTGTTTATGCGCCGTTCACATCTGCTATTGGTGCTCGCTGGTGCGACCCTCCTCGCCTGCTATGCGGAGATGTCCCTGCGGGCGCGTACCGAAGCCGAGCGGGAGGTCCAGGCCCGGTTCGACACCTGGGTCAGGGCCATGAACAACATGGATCTGGATTCACTCCTCGTGCTCCACAATCCCGTGCCCGAGTTGACTGTCATCTGGCCTGACGGGCGGGTGGCTCGCGGTTGGGAAGAGGAGAGTGCACAGCACGAACAGTCGATGCAGGGAGTCGACCGGGTGAACTTCGGCGTGCAGAACGTCGAGATCCAGGTGCTCAGCCCAGCCGTAGCGCTGGTGACATTCAGACACTCGACGGACGTCATCCTCGCTGACGGCGAGCGAGGAAGTCCCACAGCGGGGTCCGTGACGCTGGTCTGGACCAAGGACCGGGCTGACGACCTGTGGAAGATCCATCTGGAGCACCACTCGGTGAGGCCACCCTCGGGTGGCTGAGGTCCGGAAAACATTGCCTTCTGTCCCTCCTACCCTGCCCGAGTCCCTTCCCTCGGGTTGGGGAATGGCGGGGTGGGGGGCCGTCAACCGCTTGTGTAATAGACGGTTACCGTTTATTCTGTTGCGACTCTCCACCGGAGGCCCGGCTGGTGTCGGACCCCTTTCTTAGTTCAGACGACTATAGCGAACGGGCCCATCGTTTCTACAACGAGGGCCGGTATGACGAGGCTCTCGACGTCCTGCACGATGGCCTGGACGTTTATCCGTTCTCTGTCGACCTCCACGTGGGCATGGCGTACGCCAGGCTCGCGCGGGAAGAATATGCCTGGGGGCGACACAGCTTCGAAAAGGCACTGGGGCTCGACCCGGACCACGAGGAAGCCCTCGCGGGATTGGGTGAGTCTCTCCTCAAGCTCGGTGAGCGAGGAGCCGCCCTGAGGTGCTTCGATCGGATTCTCGCGCTGGGATTCCGCGAGGACCATGATCTCATGCTTCAGATCGGGCGTGCGCTGTTCCGTGAAGCAATGGTCGATCACGCCCGTGGCTTCTTCGAGATCGCCGTGGGATGCCACGACGATTCATCCGAAGCTACCGCCTGCCTCGGCTATGCGGCGCACCGCATCGGCGACGAGGATGGAGCCCTCTATTGGCTGCGCCGCGCGCTGGATCTCGACTCCGCTCACGCGGAAGCGCGGATCTACCTCGGCAACCTGCTCTACGATCGGGGAGAGTACGAGGCTGCGTTGTTCCATTTTGAACAGACGGACCCATCTGACCACGTCGACGAGCTGGCGGCCTGGCGGCTCATGGAACTGAAGAAGTCGATCTACCGGCTTCCGTCAGACGATGTCGAATTGCTGCCGTGGTCGAGTCGGTTGTCAGAGCTGGCGGAGCTGAACGACCCCATCGAACAGTTGCTTGCCGAGGTCGAGGCTACACAGCCCGACGGAACGTTTCGCGATCCGCGTCAGCTCGAGCTCTTCGGAACGCTGCTGGTGGAACTTCAGGGAATGCAGCGCCGGCCCGCCGAGACTCACCAGGTGAAGACCACGTCGGGTGTCACCTACACGGGTGCGTGGGAAGAGATCATTCTGCAGATGAAGATGGACGACCGCGAGCTGTCCGAGTCCTCACTCGAGCAGTATATGCTTCGCGTGGCCCGGCGCAGCCGCAGCGAAACCGGGCTGGGGATACCGGTGAATGATGCCGAGAGCTTCATCCGGGGTGCAGCGGTCGCAGGACTGTTGATGATCCTTCGGTAGAAAAGAGACGGCAAGGGACGGTAAGAGACGGAACCCTTCCCGCCCCTTACCGTCTCTTACCGTCCCTTATCCCATGTCTTGGACCGCCTCCCTTCACAAGCACGTCCTCCCCAACGGTCTGACCGTCTTGGTCCAGAGGGACGATTCTGCATCAGTTGTGGCGGTAGTGACCCATGTTAGGGCGGGTTACTTCGACGAGCCGGATGAGTGGGTCGGGATCTCGCATGTCATGGAACACATGTTCTTCAAGGGAACCAAGCGACGGGGTCCTGGCGAGATCGCTCGCGACACCCAACTCCTGGGCGGCTATCTCAACGCAGCCACGACCTATGACAAGACGGTCTACTACACCGTTCTCCCTGCCGCAGGCGACGGGCTACAGAAGGCGTTGGACGTACAGTCTGATGCGCTGATGCACACCGCTCTCGATCCCGACGAACTCGCCCGGGAACTCGAAGTGATCATCCAGGAAGCAAAACGAAAACTCGACACGCCTGCTGCAGTAACTCGGGAAACATTGTACGAGTCGCTGTTCACGACTCACCGCATGCGCCGCTGGCGTATCGGAACCGAGAGCGGGCTCCGTACGCTGACGGAGAAAGATCTCAGGAGCTACTACTCGACTCGCTACACGCCGAGCCGCGTGATCGTTGGAATAGCGGGCGACCTGGATGTCGATCGGACCTTGGCACTCGTGCAGCAGATGTATGGAGAATGGGACGTGGCGGGGGCAGATGTGGATGGCTCACCGGCAGAGCCCGAAGGAATCAGGACCTCCATACGAGTGGTACGGGGAGACGTTGCGCGGCCACAGGCAATCGTCGGATGGCGCACTGTGGGAAGCTTGGATGACGATGCTCCGTCACTCGATATGGTGGCGTCGATCCTCGGTACCGGGAGAGGATCGCTGCTGTACCGAGGAGTCAGGCTGCCAGGGCTTGCCAGCAGTACCGGCGCTTTTCACTACACGCCTACAGAAGTGGGTGTCTTCGATGTCGGTCTCGAATGCGATCCCGACACCTTGGACCAAGCGGTCGTTCGTTCGGTGGAGCTCGTTACGGACATGGCCGACCACGGGCCGGCGCAGCAGGAGGTAGAGCGGGCGCGCTCTCTGATGACTGCCAGGTGGCTACGTCAGTTCGAATCGATGGACGGTCGCGCCGCGGTCTTTTGCGAGGCTGAGGCACTGGGTGGATACGAACTCGTCGATGAACTGTACGAGAAGTTGTGCTCGGTATCGGCTGACGATGCCAGGGCCGTAGCCCAACGGCATCTCGATCCCGAGCAAGCGTGCGCGGTGCTGTATCTGCCCGAAGATGTCGCCTCAGGTCTCACCGGGGGCTGGCCTGTACCGATTGGAGATGACCGGCAACCGCTTGCCGCCATCAAATCGTTGTCACGGCGGGCAGGGGCGGGTAGTGGTGCTATGGAGCAGTCGGTCACGGAGTTTGCCGGCGGGGTCATGCACCTCTCGCTTCCCGGAGCAGACCTCTTGGTTCGCGAGAAGCGAGGCGCTGGTCTTGTCTCTGTCGGCCTCCACATCCCCGGTGTGACTGGCCAGGAGACCGAGGGCGTTGCCGGGATATCGCGGCTGCTTGTGCGATCAGCGTTGCGGGGTGCTGGCAAGATGGGAGGCGAGGAATTGGCGCTTGCAGCAGAGGTCCTGGGTGGTGGGATCGCGCCGAATTCTTCGGTCGACGGTCTGGGGTGGGCCATGACGGTGCGCTCGGACTTGCTGCGGGAAGCGGCGGAGCTGCTCCGACTGGTTGCATTGGAACCCACCTTGAAAGACGACAGCGTGGCGGTGGAAGCTTCCCTGCAGGCGAGCGACGCCCGGCGCGTGCGGGATGACATGTATAGCAATCCGATCCAGTGCGTATTGAGAGAAGCCTATCGGGGTGATGCCTACGGTCTTCCAGCTCTCGGTGATCCTCAGACGATCGAGACCATCAGCGCATTGCAAGTCAGGGAATGGGCCGGGCGATTGCAGGACCAGAGAGCGGTCGTGGTGGCAGTGGGAGACCTCGAGGTCGAGGAACTCTTGGAAGGGCTGCAGCCGCTGGGGGCGTGGCCCGCGGCCGGTTCGAACGGTGATGTGGCAGGAGACCCTCCCGAGTTCTGTGTCGGCCACGGATCGGAGCGGAGAGAAAAGGCGCAGAGTGCACTGGCCATGGCATTCCAGGCGGTTCCGTATGCCGCTCCCGACCGCCACGCGCTTACCATAGTAGGCTCGCTGTTGAGTGGCCTCGCCGGCAGGCTCTTCAGCGAGCTGCGAGACAAGCGGTCTCTGGCTTATACGGTGGCGGCAATGCCGTGGCTGCGTCAGCGGGCAGGCGCCATGCTGACGTACATCGCCACTTCACCGGACCGCGAAGCTGAAGCCCGCGAGGCGATGCTGGACGAACTGGAGCGACTCGTGAGTGAGACCGTAACTGACGATGAGTTGGCTCGGGCGCGCAACTACGCCGCCGGTCTGGTCGAGATAGGGCGGCAGAGCGGTGCGGGCGTGGCCGGAGAAATCATGACGGCATGGGTCCACGGGGTACTGGAGGACATGGTTGAAACGACGGATCGTCTCCGTTCGGTGACTGCCGCAGACGTGGCCAGAGTCGCCAAGCAGGTCTTCGTGGCAGGGAACCGGGCCGAATTCGTGGTTCGAGGAATGGGGAAGGAGCGCTAGTACCCGGGGGTCAGAACATCGACATCGCTAGAAAAGACCGCAAATTGTCGTTTGTGATGCGCAGTCGCTCGCTGAGTAGCTTTACTACCGACCACAATATCTTGTAAGCTAGGTCGCGATCGAAGTCGAGCAGCATTTCAAAGTCGGAACGGGAGATCGTGAGCAGAGTGCAGTCGGTGTTGGCGATTGCGTCGGTGGAGCGGGTCGAACGATCGAACACTGCCATTTCTCCGAAACAGGCGCCCGGTTTGAGGACCGCAAGAGCTTCCTCTCCCGAGCCGGGAACGTCACGCGAGACGCGGATTTCGCCCTCCGCGATAATGAAGAGACGGTTGCCGGGCTCGCCCTCGCTGAAGACCGTTTGACCGAACTTGAACTGCTGCTCTTGGCAGATCTCGCCGATTCGCCCCAGTTGGTCGTCAGTCAGGTCGGCAAAGATGGCGGCATTCTTGATGAGTCCGAGGTCCATTGACTCTCCATGCCAGGGAGTGGAAGCGCGATTGGAAGCTACAGATCGAGGCGGTGAGCAGCAAGATAGACCGTTGGTGAGGGCGCCTGATTTCCTCACTGCGTTGAGGATCCCCCTTGCAGTGGTGTTCTTGCTCTTAGATGACATGACCATCCGACTTGTGATAGTCGCTGCTGTTGCTGCGACGGATATAGCGGACGGAATCTGGGCACGTCACATAGGTGGATCGAAGCTCGGTGCCGCGCTCGACCCGGTGGTCGACAAGCTGTTCATGGCTGCAGCCTTCTGGGTGGTGTACCGCAGCGGAACCCTTGCCACATTGGAGTTACTCGGCGTATTGCTGCGTGACATTGTGGCAGCGGTGAGCTTCCTGGGCGTCCTGCTGTTACGAAAACCTACCACCCTTCCTGCCCGTGCCGGCGGCAAGGCGGTGACGGTGTGTCAGGCCTTGACGCTGGTCGCTTTCCTCATGGATTCCGAGTTGTTGCGTCCACTTGCCTGGGCGACAGCGGCGATATCGCTCTACGCAATCGCCGACTATGTCAATGTAGCCTGGACACGTGGTGGACCTCAATCGTCTGCGAGAGAGTGAAATGCGCTTGTCAGTGACACTGCTGATATCCTTGATGGCCGCTCCACTGGCCGCCCAGCAGGACCAGGGCGCTCCTCCGAAGTTCCGACTTGGCCTGCTCGGATTCGCGGCCCAGATCGGTGTCGATTTCGAGGGTAACGATCAACTCGTAGTCGGTTCGACACTGGACCTCGGCAATCTTTATGGTGACCGTCTGCGCTTGAGAGGCTCGGGCGAGCTCGGTGTTGGCTCGGAGGCGAACACGTACGTGTTCAATGCCGAGATCATGTTCCGTTTCCTGCCGGACGCTATGATTGCAGTGCCGTATATAGGAGGCGGTGTCGGCTTGTTCACGCAGGAGAATTGTGACACCGCGGATACCTGCCCCGATCTCTGGCTTCAGTTCGCCTTGGGATTCGAGGTCAGAATCCGTTCGTATATGGCGTGGTTCATCGAGTATCATGCGGAGGACGTGTTCAACCGCAACCGCCTGTTCATAGGGCTGACCACAAAACGGGGGCGTTAGGGTGTCTAACAAACGAGCCGTCCGTCTGGACTGGACGGGAGAGGGTATGAAGTTCAATGGGGCGGGAACGGACCCGACAACGCCCGCCGTGTACATAGACGGCGACGGCGAGAGCGGCCCGAGCCCGATACTGGCGCTGCTCATGGCCGCGGCAGGATGTGTTGGTGCGGACGTAGTCTCGATTCTCGAAAAGATGCGGGTGGGGCTCGAAGATCTCTCCATCGATGTCGTAGGAACACGCAGTGACGAACATCCGAAGCGCTACCTGGCCTTGAGTTATCGGTTCAGGATGTCGGGTCGGAGTCTGGATCTGACCAAGGCTGAACGTGCGGTGGAGCTCTCGCTCGCAAAGTACTGCTCGGTCGTTCACTCATTGGCGCCGGACATTGTCGTGGAACATGATATCGAGCTTGTATAGGCGCCTCGTTCTAATGGTGCTTTCCGCAGGCGTGGTTGGTATTGCCCCGGCTGAAGCTCAACGTGCCTGGGAGTGGCAGGCGCTCGCGCTCGCCACGCTGGCCGATCGAGACTTCATAGGTGGCGGACTCGGCTTCGGGTACAGAACTGACGGGCGGATGCGGTTGGAAGTCCTGGCTAACGTCGGTGATCGGGAGGGCCAAGTTGCCTTCCGACCGGAAGCGATTCTGTCGTTTCACCTCAATCCCTACAAGAGGCGAGGTGTCTCACCCTACGCAGGGGGCGGAGTAGCCTTCGTGTTCAATGAGGGTGCCAATGCTCAATACCTCGTGGCGACACTTGGATTGGAGTGGCAGCCGGGGGCAAAGTGGGGCTGGTTCATCGAAGCAGGACTTGGAGGTGGATTACGACTCGCGGGCGGAGTACAGTTGCGGAAACGGAGGCGCCAGAGCTGAAAAACCCCGCCGTTAGAGGCGGGGTCATGCACATCGTTGCGAGGCTTTCAGAACTGTCAGCTAGGTGCGCCAACCTCTTCTGAATCGTGACGTTTCACGGGTCGGCAGTATCGCTCACCAAGCGTCCGGATAGTCGTGAGTTCAGTCCTCGAGAGCGAACCATAGCGTTCAGCCATATACTCCATTGTATCGTCGAACCAGTCCTTCTGATGCTGGACCTCGGCCTGAAGGACCCCGCAGTGTAGAATGTGGCTCAGGAGCTCGTCCCGGGCCTTGTCAAAAGGGCTGGAGTTGTCCTCTTTTCGATGCTTGGGTTTCTTTTTTCCCATGCGCAGTGCTCCTGGGTCAGGCGGCTATTGTAATTAGTCTAACAATGTACCACGCTTCCACTTGTGGACGCAAATAATCGTCGCTGCATAGGAACAGTTGGTGCCCTAAGGCGTATTTTGGTCGATGGAGCAGAGCAGATATGACTGACCCGGTTTATGATGCAGAGCGGCCAAAACGCCTGGTAGAGTTGCTTAGGGCCCTGGCGGCGAGAATT
>JBDGZZ010000133.1:0-3284 GCA_039588335.1 Gemmatimonadota bacterium
CGCCAGGTGCTCAACCGTCTGCGGCATCACACCCTCGTCGGCCGCAACCACCAGCAGTGCCACGTCGATCCCCGCAGCGCCTGCCACCATGTTGCGTACAAAATCCTCATGTCCCGGCACGTCCACTATGCTCGCCGTGATGGCGTTACCCAGTTCCAGAACTGCGAAGCCGATGTCGATGGTGATGCCGCGACGCTTCTCCTCGGCCCATCGATCCGTGTCGGTTCCGGTCAGCGCCTTCACCAAGGCGGTCTTACCGTGATCGACGTGTCCTGCCGTTCCGATTACGACATGTCGTTCCACGGCAGGGTCTCCCAAAAGGTCAGTGCCTTCAGTTCACGATCCTCGCTCAGGTGCCGCTGAACGAACCGCGTCAGCAGGCGGCGGTGCGCGGTAGCGTGACGTGGGGGGATGCGCTCCAGTTCCTCTCCGGCTCCGTAGATCAGTGCCTCGAATGTTGCTCGGTCGCCCGGCTTCAAGGTCGTCGCATCGCTTCCCGTCGCACATTGCTGGCAGAGAAAGCCGCCATCCGCTATCGAGAACGACACGGCTCCGTCGGGCAACCGGCGGCCGTCACGAGCGCAGCTGTCGACCGCCGGCGTGAAGCCAAGCATGCTCACCGCGCCCCACAACACTCCAATCCCGACCACGTCAACTTGCTCCGAGAGAGTCAGAGCCAGTCGACGAACGGCAGCCACGAGATACTGGTAGACCGGAGGATTGGGCTCGGCCGGAGCGAACCGCAACACCAACTCGGCTAGTGCAGTCGCAGTCGCATACCGTCGCACATCACCCGCGAGTTCGGCGTGCTGGTCCCTCACAGCAAACTCGGACAGCGTGTGCAGATCGCGGTGGCGCTTCACATGCAACTCGGCGATACCTTCGCTCAACACCTGCAGTCGCGCACCGAACTTGCTCCTCGGCCTCAGCGCCCCTTTGGCGATTGCACTCTGGACACCGATTTCCTCGGTTGCGAGACGCACGATCTTCGAGGACTCGCTGTACCTGAAAGCGTGGAGAACTAACGCCGGCGTGGTTACGAGGGACATTTTAGTAAGATAGACGGTAAGAGACGGTAAGGGGCGGGAAGAGGCGGGAAGGGGCGGTAAGAGACGGGAAGAGACGGGAAGAGACGGCAAGGGAAGTGACTGTATCGAGCTGGTGAAGCCGTGGACGGAACCCATGCACTCCACCGGCATATCGACTGGTAGAACAGGCGCTGGCCATTCTGTCTTCAGCTACATGAGTCGTGCTGCGTCGAACGGCAGCTCAATGCTGCTTAAACCCGTGTCCACTACACCGTGGCAAGATCCACCCTTTCCGTCTCTTCCCGTCTCTTTTTGCCCGTCTCTTGCCGTCTCTTTTCGCCCGTCTCTTTTCGCCCGTCTCTTACCACCTCTTAGATCCCGACTCTCCCTCCCAAGGCCACCACCCGGCCCCGTGCGGGAAACCCAACCACTTCTTGGTACTCAATTCCGAACAGGTTCTCCACCCTTCCCATAACGGTGAAGGTAGGAAGGGCGCCCCGGCGCTTGACGACGAACTCGGCTGCCGCGTCCACTCGGGTGTATGCGGGAAGCGTCATACGCGCCACAGGAAACTCGGAGAAGTCACGATCGTCACGGTCTCCGACGTGGTCGACGCTGAGGTCCAGCATAGCTCGACCGTCGAGGAACCCATACTGGGCGTCGATGCCGAGATGGTTGGTGGGACGTCGCAAAAGCCGCTCACCCGCTACGAAGGCGGCGTTCGGGTCTGTGTCGAATCCGGCGTCGGTCACCACTGTATTGAGGTATGTGTAACTCACTCCCAGCGTGAGACCGTTGACCACGGCTCCGCTTGCCGACAGTTCCATTCCCGACGCGTCGGCAGCCGCTACGTTGACGTAATTGGGGTCTCCGGGGTTCTCGGTCACGAACGTGTACTGGATCATGTCGCGGAATTGCTGGTCGAAGTAGGTAGCACCGAAGGTGATCCGGCCGTGCCAGACTCGCTGCTCCGCCCCAACTTCCCAGGACACGGAGCGCTCGGGAACCAGATCCGGATTACCGGTAGCGAATGGTGAGTTGCCGTAGTTCTCCAGGAATGTCGGTTCCCTGAATGCCTTGCCCAGCGAAGTTCGTAAACGTGTACCCGTGGCAAATGCGTAGGTTGCCCCCAACCGGTACGTCAAGAATGTGCCAAAGGTGTCGTTGTCATCGAGCCTGAGTCCTCCGTTGATGGCACCACCGGGGGTGGGCTCGACTTGTAGTTGCACATAGTATCCGAGATTCAGCCGGCTCGCCGCCAACGAGTCGATCGTCGGGCCGAACTCACTGAACGATTCGCTGCGTGTATTCTCTTCCTGGACTTCAATGTTGAATCCGGCAGTCACGACGGTCGAGGTAACAGGGAACACGTTTGCCCTGAGGTCCAAGCTCTTCCGCTGCACGCGACCGTCACTGATGTAACCGAAGAAACCCACGGTGTCGGCGGGACCGTCAGCCTGGTCGTCGAAGCCTGCACGGAGGTCATCCCAGGCAAGCAGGACTCTGCCCTCGACAGCACTTCCGAACGAATGGCCGGCGTCGAGTGATACCGCTAACCTCTCTTCAGTCTGGAATGAGTTTTGGTCAACTATCTGGCCGGAGCCGTCCGTCGGATAGTGATACTCTCCACCGTTGTACCGTAGGGCTACGCGCGCATCGGACCGGTCGCCGGGTCTGAGCCGGAACGATCCGGATAGCACCGTGTTGTCATACTCGTTGTTGAACTCGTACAGCCCATCCGTGGCCGAGCGAGAGAACCCTACGCTATAGCTGGCCTTCCTCGATCCTCCGGCAAAGTCTCCGTCGAGTACCATCGACGAGTACGTTGCGGCCCTGAGCCCCACTTCAGCGCGAGTTGGGCCTTGCCCATCGGTTGTGAATACCTGTACCACACCGGTGACTGCATCTGAACCGTAGAGTACGCTCGCAGGGCCACGCACCAACTCGATGCGTTCCACATTGTCCAACGTGAGGTTGGCAAAGTTGAAGGCTCCACCGGGCAGGTTCAGAGGGACTCCATCAACGAGCACCTTCAGATAATCGCTTTCACCACCACGTACAAAGATCGACGTTGCACTTCCGAACGAGCCCGTTTCGACAACGTCAATTCCGGGTACGGTTCGCATGGCACCGTAGAGTGAGCGTATACCTCGCGCTCGCAATTCCCGGCCGTCGAGCACGGACACCGTAGACGCCAAGTATTCGCGTTGAGTCGTAAACTTCGTCGCGGTGATGACCACGGAATCGAGTACTGTT
>JBDGZZ010000133.1:3290-13922 GCA_039588335.1 Gemmatimonadota bacterium
CAGATCGTTCCTGAGCGGCCAGGTCCCGGCCCACTATCAGTAGGACCGTTAGAACGCTGAATGCAAGCAACCGACTTCTGACTGTCAATGTGATTGGTCCTTTCCTTGCCAAGCAGGCACCGGTGATCATTGTCTCTTTCGAAGTGGGACAAACTGTGCCGTTCCATCCCACTCCGTCATTGCTACCGGCCACTCGAACACCTCCTCCAAGACGTCGCGTGTGAGCACGGCGCTCGGCGCTCCTATCGCACGGGCAGCGCCACGATGCATTACCACCAAGCGATCCACGAAACGAGCTGCCAGATTCACATGGTGCGTCACCAGGACACCCGCCATGCGGTTCTCCCGCACCAACTCGGTCGTGAGCTCGAAGACTTCCATCTCGTGACGGACGTCGAGGTTGGCGGTCGCCTCATCCAGGGCAAGCACTCCGGGCTGCTGAGCAAGTGCACGCGCTATCCTGACTCGCTGCCACTCACCTCCCGAGAGTGTCGCAATCCAGCGGTTACTCAAGTGGGCTACGTCACAGCGTTCGAGCGCGGTCTGAACAGCAGCCCTGTCAGCCTCACGTGGCGCGCCAACCGGTCCCAAATGCGGATAGCGTCCGAACATGACGGACTGCATCACTCGCAGGGGAAACGCAGATTCCTCGCGCTGTGACACGACACCGATTCGTCGTGCCAGCTCACGTCGCCTCCAGTCGGCAGCTGGCCGACCAAATGCGAGCACTTGTCCACTCGTGGGCTGCAGCGACCCCAACAGCAGTCTCAGCAACGTGGTTTTACCGCTTCCGTTGGGCCCCACGATTCCCACGAGCTCTCCGGCACCCACTTTGAGCGTCACCCCCGCCACCGCCGCGTGTTCAGGAGTCGTCGGATACCTGTACTCCGCGTCGATCGACTCGAAGATCACGTCGCCCATCGTCTCACCAGAACCACGAAAACGGGAACTCCGATCAGCGCCGTCACTACACCGACCGGGAGTGTGAGGGGGGCAAAGGCAGTGCGTGCCACCGCATCTGCGACGACCAGCAGTACTCCTCCCAGAAGAAAGGCAGCAGGCAGCAGCGACCTGTGGAGGTGACCCCAAACCAGACGAATCGCGTGGGGTACGACCAGACCTACGAAACCGATGATGCCCGAAACGGAGACCGCCGCAGCCGTGAGCAGAGACGCTGCCACATACAGCGTCCGTTTGAGTCGTTCCACGTCGGCACCCAGGAACGCGGCGGGTTCCTCACCCAATGACAGAAGATCCAGTGGCCGGTTGAGGCGATAGATGATCGCTATCGGCACCACCGCGTATGCGGCGAATACACCTAACGTTCGCCAAGATGCAGCATCGAACCCGCCAAGAAGCCAGAGAAGCGCGTTGCGAACCTCGGGCGCCGGCGACAGCGAGATGATTGCACCCATGAGTGACGCAGCAAACGCACCGACCACCACACCGGAGAGAAGCAGCACACGGGCATCGAGGACGCTGCCGCTGACGAGAGCCAGTCTGTAAACCAACGCTATCGCGATGAGCGCACCCGCCAGCGCCGCCAACGGTACCGACCACACGCCACCCAAGTGCGACACAATGGCCAGCACGGCGCCCAGGCCAGCCCCACCCGACAACCCCAGCAGATACGGATCGGCGAGGGGGTTGCGCACCAGCGCCTGCAGAGCGGCGCCGGTAACGGCCAGGCTGCCACCCACCAAGAAAGCAAGCAGAGCCCTTGGCAGTCTGAGATCCCGCACAATCGCTACGGTTGCCGCCTCACCGTCACCCAGGAGCCCGTTCCAGACAGCCAACGGTGACAAGTCGGCTGGCCCGACGGCCACTCCGAGCAGCAGTGCGACTGCGGCAGCCACCATCAGTGCGACCCAACGCCTCACTGCTCCCGCCGTTCCACCAAAGCAGTGCGTAAACGTCTAATAGCCTGTGGAGCTCGGAATGATGGCCTGCCGAACTCGCTGCCTCGCACAACCACGAACCTGCTGTCGTGCACGGCCCCGACCACTCGCCACTCGGGGCGCGCTGCCCATGCTGGCACACCGGAGTCAGATACCACCAACACCAAGTCAGGATCGCGTGCGGCAATGGTCTCGATGCTCACGGTGAGCGAGGGACGATCCACATCTCCGAACGAGTTCTGCGCTCCCGCGATCTCTACTATCTCGCTGAGGAAACTGGACTCACCAATCACGATGGGCGGATTGTCCCACGCCACCATCAACACGCTCGGGTCGTCCCACGTTGGTCGGGTCCGTTCCAAAGCCGCGATCTCCCGTCCGAGCCAATCAGCAAGGGAATCGGCCATCTCACTATCACCCGTCACGCGCCCCAACAGTCGGGTCGAGCGCATGAGATCTTCGAGATCGTCCGTGAGGAGACTGAGCGTCGTGACACCGAGTTGTTCCAATTGTGAGATTGCGGTCTCGTTGGCGGGCGAGGCATAGAAGACGACGAGGTCGGGCCGCCGGGATAGGATACTCTCGACGTTGGGACTCAACCCGTCACCGACGCTAGGAATGTCGGTCACTCGCGGAGGGTAATCGCACCAGCGAGTACGACCCACAACCCTGTCGCCCGCACCGAGAGCGAACAACATCTCGGTCAGGCCGGGTGCGAGTGATACTATGCGGGTTGGGGTTACATCCAGGGACACCGCCCGGCCCGCGTCGTCCGCGAGCGGACCGCCGCTATCCGTCTCGCCATTGGAGCACGCGAGCAGCACGACGGACAGTGCCGTCGTGACCGTGAGGCTACGTAACAGCAACGCTCACTCCTTCACGACGGGAAGGATGTGAGCGTCTGTCTCTGATCGATCGGACGTTTCGCTCCACCATCCCCCCCCACGAGGGACTCGTTGGTGGCGCGAGCGGGTTACGTCTCCTGACTTGGGGATCGACTCGCCTTCCCAGTTTCCCAGTGGCAAATCGAGTCGACAACTTGACTACCCCTCACAGTGGCGGGGCCGCGCCGGATTCACACCGGCTTCCGTACTCCGCGCTCGCTAGGAACAAACATACGCACACGTGCCACATGCAGCGTGCAACGTTTAGTGAATCTAGTTCGAGTTTCCGCCGGCCGCTAGCATCTCTGAAAGTTGGGCCTTCAGTTCGGCCCGACGGCGGCGGTAGGCATCACGTTCTTCTTGGCTCAGTTGGTCTTGCTGGCTCTCGTAGACCCGATCCATGTCTGCGATCTGAGCAGCCAAGGTCTGCGGTCCGGGCTGAGCAGGTACCGATACGGGATTCCGTTTGAGCCACCACCACAATCCCGTGACCAGTGACAGGGCGGCCAGAGGTATGACTATCCACCACAACTGCATGAGCGACCACCCTGGCCCCCCGAAACTCACGCTCACTTCCGTTCCCGGCAGAACAGGACTCGCGCTGTAGCGAAAGAATGGGATTTGATCCAACTGCTCAAAACCGCGGAACTCGAGCGGGCCCGCGGCAATCGTGGCACTGGAGTCTTCCAGCATCACGTTCATGCGCTCGATCGGGTGATCTATGGGAATCGATAGCTCTTCGACGTTGCCAGGCACTAGATATGAAACGAGCACCTGTTTCTCGCCCGGCGGGGCGGGTGCTATCACAACGACAGAGTCCCCCTGGCGGTATATCGTTTGAGGACTCACATCACTCTCGCCCACATCGAACTGGATCGCACTGGACGGAATCGCCCCCTGCCACACCGGTCGCGTGGAGTCATCGGAAATGCGCGTAAGGACTCCCGAGTTGCCGAGCACGAGAAGTTCGACGACTCTGCGGGTACCATCACTGGCCAGAGAACGGATTATCAGGTGCCGTTCGAGTAGGAGTATCTCGGGCTCTGTATGAGAGGTGTCGTACACCACCAGTGTAGAGGCCGTCTCAGATCTGCTGACAACGGCGCTCATCGATTGAGAGAAATACCCAATCCCATCGTGCTCAACACTCACGAGATAGGTTGCCGTGGTATCACGCTCCGCGTGCCGCAGGCTGAAACGCCCATTGCCATCGGTCGCGACCGAATCAACCGGCCGACCTCCAGTCAGGTTCACTGCGTGAAGCACGACCATGCGATCAGCCACCGGAACGGAATCACCTACTGTGCCGCGCAAGACCTGGCCAGTTACACGAAAGTCCTGAGCCGTTCCCGCTACCGGGAGGCTCAGGACCAATACGCCCAGAACGGTGCCTCTAAGGGGTAAACTTGCCGAAATCTTCCGGATCCAGTTTCTCGAGGTACGACTTGAGCGAATCGGCATCGAGCGATCCGGGCTCCGACGTGCTGGACTCGATAGTGTCCACAGTTGTGAGCTCGAGCAAGTCTTCCTGGGTGAAGATCGGAGCATCCAACCTGAGCGCGACGGCAATGCTGTCAGATGGTCGCGCATCGACCTGTACGACATGGTCGTTGCGGTGGATTTGGAGCTCGGCAAAGTAAGTGTTCTCTTCCACCCGGGTGATGACGACACGGCTGAGTTCTCCGCCGAGCCCGACTATGACCTGTTTCACCAGGTCGTGCGTCAGGGGTCGCGAGAACTTCACACCGGCCAGCTCCATTGCGATGGCGCTCGCCTCGGCAGGGCCAATCCAGATGGGAAGCACACGCTCGCCTTCTTTCTCCTGCAAAATGACTACAGGAGTGTTGCTCGAGCGATCGAGTCCGAGGTGTGCTACCTTGACTTCCACCATTGCGCGCCCATCCATCCTAGCCGGCGGAACGGCCTTGCCGTTCCCGGCCGGCTCTGAAGGTCAATACCTATAGTGATCCGGCTTGTACGGCCCCTCGACGGGGACACCTATGTACTCGGCTTGCTGTTCGGTCAGTCGAGTGAGTTTCACGCCGAGCTGGTCCAGATGCAGCCGCGCTACCTCTTCATCCAGTGTCTTCGGCAGCATGTAGACCTTCTTCTCGTATTCCGAATTCTTCTGCCACAACTCCAACTGTGCCAGCACCTGGTTGGTGAACGATGCCGACATGACGAAGCTGGGATGTCCTGTGGCGCAGCCGAGGTTCAGCAACCGCCCTTCGGCAAGCATCAGAACGCCATGGCCGTCAGGGAAGATCCATTCGTCGTACTGCGGCTTGATGTTCACCTTCTCGACGCCGGGCACTTTCTGGAGGCCTGCTAGATCGATCTCGTTGTCGAAGTGCCCTATGTTGCCGACGATAGCCTTGTCCTTCATTCGGGCCATATGGTCAACCGTAATCACGCTGTAGTTACCGGTGGCCGTGATGAAAATGTCCGCGTACTCAACAACATCATCCACGGTCGTAATCTCGAACCCTTCCATCGAAGCTTGCAGGGCAAGGATCGGATCAATCTCAGTCACGACTACGCGGCATCCCTGTCCCCTCAACGCCTGCGCGCAACCCTTGCCGACCTCACCATAGCCACACACGACCGCCACCTTCCCACCCATCATCACATCGCTCGCGCGATTGATGCCATCGATCACCGAGTGACGGCAACCATAGATATTGTCGAACTTGCTCTTCGTAACCGAGTCGTTGACGTTGATCGCCGGGAATAGCAGCGTGCCATCGGACTCCATCTGGTAGAGCCGGTGCACTCCAGTGGTGGTCTCCTCACTGACTCCGAGGATGCTGCGCGCGGTCTTGCTCCAGCGACCCGGATTGGCACTTTGCTCGTGACGCAGTGTTTCGAGAATCACCCGCCACTCATCTGGCTCGTTCTCGGGGTCGAAATCGGGAATCGCGCCTTTCTCCTCGAACTCCACGCCCTTGTGAACTAAGAGCGTCGCGTCACCGCCGTCGTCCACGATCAAATCAGGGCCGGAGCCGTCGGGCCACATAAGAGCCCGCGCAGTGCAGCGCCAGTACTCCTCGAGAGTCTCGCCCTTCCAGGCGAAAACGGCGGCTCCCGCCGGTGCTGCGACGGTGCCGTTGCGTCCCACCACAGAAGCCGCTGCGGCATGATCTTGCGTGGAGAATATGTTGCAACTCACCCAGCGCACATCGGCACCCAACTCTCGCAGAGTCTCAATCAGGACGGCCGTTTGCACTGTCATGTGCAGACTGCCCATGATCTTTGCTCCCTGCAACGGCTTTTCGACACCGTGACGCTTCCGCAGTGCCATGAGGCCGGGCATCTCATGCTCGGCCAACCTTATCTCTCGCCTGCCCCAATCGGCTAGTGCGAGATCTTTTACCTCGTACTCAATGCCGCTTCCCGCGGCGTTCTTCTTCTCAGCAGCCACTGTTGTCATTGTTTCCACGCTGAAGTGTAAGTCCTGCGATACCTACCTCGGTGACCGAATCACGCGACATCGCGTACGGCGTCTCTTAGGTCCGATGCCCGCGTCGGGTCTTCCCAGGTGAACAAACGGACGTCCTTGCCACCCACAGTCACATCGCGCGGATCTCTGCCGAAATGACCGTAGGCAGCTGTCTCACGGTAGATGGGTTTTCTCAATTCAAGGGCCCTGATGATCCCATGTGGAGTGAGATCAAACACGTTCTTCACTGCCTGTTCCAGCGATTCTTCGGTCGCTTTTCCGGTGCCGAACGTATCCACCATGATCGAGACCGGCTCGGCAACACCAATCGCGTATGCCAACTGCACCTCACAGCGCCGTGCCAGTCCGCTGGCGACGATGTTCTTCGCTACCCAACGGGCGGCATACGTGGCTGACCGGTCTACCTTGGTTGGGTCTTTGCCACTGAACGCTCCACCTCCGTGCCGTCCCGCTCCGCCGTAGGTGTCAACGATGATCTTGCGGCCCGTGAGACCGGCGTCTCCCTGCGGCCCCCCAGTAACGAACCGACCGGTCGGGTTGATGTGGAGCTTCACGTTGCTCACATCGAGTCCGGACTGATCCAGCACGGGATTGATCACCTGGGACGTAACACCCTCGTGGATATCGTCGTTGGCAACGCTGTGGGAGTGCTGAGTGGACAATACGACTGCCTTGACTGCGACCGGTTGTCCGTCAACGTACTCGACCGCGACCTGACTCTTGCCGTCAGGTCGTAGCCACTCCAGATCTCCAGCTTTGCGGACGGTGGCCAGCCGATGTGTCAATCGATGTGCTAGCATGATCGGCACGGGCATGAGTTCGGGCGTTTCGTCCGAGGCGTATCCAAACATCATGCCTTGATCACCCGCTCCACCTGTGTCGACGCCTTGTGCGATGTCACCCGATTGAGCGTCGAGCGACGTCAACACTGCACAGGTCTTAGCATCGAAACCGTACGATGCGTCTGTGTAACCGATGTCCTCGATGATGCCCCGCACGAGTTTCGGTACGTCGAACGTGGCGTTCGTGGTAACCTCACCGGCGAGCACGACCATTCCCGTCGTGACTAGTGTCTCGCAAGCCACGCGCCCTTGCGGATCGCCTGACATAATGGCGTCGAGAATGCCGTCCGAGATTTGGTCGGCTACCTTGTCAGGATGCCCTTCGGTCACCGACTCGGATGAGAAGAGGTGTCGATACGAGCTCATAGAATTCCGTAAACGTTTAAGACTTTTGAAGTTAGCTGGCCGTCAGGGAACGGGCAACCGGCCCGCCTCTAGTAACTCGAGGTCGACGTAGTCACCCATGTGCCGCTCGAGTACCGCGGTGACATCCTTCGTCCTCGATGCATCGAGCGCTTCGCTGGCGGCACGTTCCGCGGCCGAGATGTCTATTTGACGCACCATCCACCGAACCAGCGGTAAGGCTCCTGGTGAGGCACTCAGTACGCGGTATCCGAGACCGAGAAGCAGCAGAGTCGAGAGCGGTTCGGATGCCATCTCCCCACACACGCTCACATCTAGACCCTTGCACACCCCACAGTCGATAATGCGCTTGAGCAACCGGACTACCGCCGGGTGCAGTGGCGTGAACCGATCCGCCAGACGCGCGTTGCCCCGATCCACTGCCAGCGTATACTGCGTGAGATCGTTGGTGCCGACACTGAGGAAACTGCTCCTCTCCGCCAGCTCCTCCACCATCATGGCGGCCGCCGGTGTCTCAACCATGACGCCGACAGGCAGATCTGCTCCGTGCCGTATACCGTCTCGCTCCAAATCGTGGACCGACTCCTCGAGTATTTCGCGGGCGCGCTCCACTTCTTCCACCTGGGTTACCAATGGCAGCATCAGCCGTATGTCGGCCGAAGCCCGAGCCCGCAACATGGCACGTACCTGCGTCCGGAGGATATCCGGCTCGTCCAGACACACGCGTATCGCACGCCACCCGAGGAAGGGATTGGTCTCCGGAGCTGTACGGAACGCGGCGGGGAACTTGTCACCTCCCAGGTCATAACTCCTGATCACGACGGGGTGTCCTGCAAATCTCTTGCCTACACGCTCGAAGAACTCGGTCTGCTCGTCCTCACCCGGGAGTTCAGTCCGGCCCACGACGAGGAACTCTGTGCGAAGCAGGCCCACACCCTCTGCACCGTGGTCGGCTGCGGCTTCCACCTCCTCCGGTAGATCGATGTTTCCCCGCAGCGTCACCCAGTGGTCGTCCCTGCTCACTGACGGCAGTCCCACAGCCGATTCGAGCTCCGCGTCGAGCGCGATCCTCAGTCCTTCGCGCTCTTGGGCTTCGCTTATCTCATCTTCAGTCGGGTCTACTAGCAGAGTCCCTCTGGTCCCGTCCAGAATGACAGTCGAACCAGATTTGATGTCCCCGATGCCCCCAACCAGCCCCATCACACACGGCATTTGAAGACTTCGGGCCAGGATGGCAGCGTGCGACGTGCGAGTACCGTGCTCGCTGGCCAGCCCCTGAACCCGAGCCTGCTCGAGTTGCACAGTGAGCCCGGGCGTTAGCTCCTTGGTGAGGACTATTGCCCGCTGGTCGCCAGATTCGCGCAACATGTCTTCCAGCGATTGGCCCAGCAGACTCTGCAGCACTCGATTCTGGATGCCGGACAGGTCTGCGGTCCGCTGCTGCAGCGTGGCGCTGGACGATTGAGACCAGAGGTCCCTCAGCTCCAGTACCTCAAACTCGAATGCGCGCTCGGCGGTGAGTTGGTTCTCTCGCACGAGACGCTCCACCTCGTCGAGTAGCACACGGTCTTCCAGCATCGCAATCTGCGCGCCGAATATCTTCGCTTCCTCGATGCCAGCGCGCTCTCTGGTCCGATCCCTCAGGGCCTCGAGTTCGGCGCGTACCGCCGACACCGCATCGCGAAGCCGCTCGACTTCTTCCTCCACTTCGTCCCGCGGAATCACTCGATGCGTGATCTCGGGAAGCTCCGTGCGCAATACGAACACGGGGCCGACCCTGACCCCAGGTGAAACGCTTATTCCGTTCAGCAACCGTTCGTCTCTCATATGTTCCCGAAGTCCCGGCCCAGGACATCGGCCAGCTCTCTTACCGCAGCTTCTGCATCGGCACCCTGAGCGTGCAGCACCAACTCACTACCGCACTCGGCAGCGAGCGTCATCACACCCAAGATCGACTTGCCATTCACTTCCATAGTATCCTTGGAGACTCGGATATTAGCCTCGAACTTGGACGCCGTCTTCACGAATTCAGCGGCGGGCCGCGCGTGCAGCCCGAGCCGGTTCACCACGACTACCGTACGCTCAGCCGCGTCGCTCACAGCCATCCCACAATGAGGGCCACGGCCACAGCCGCCAACCCGTATCGGTTCGCCCCCAGCGTGGGCCACACCCACCTAGCAAACAGGATGCCCACGAGTGCAACCACCGCTGTCCCTAGCAGCTCGTGGGCGTCGACATGACGTACCAGCCACTCACCCACTATTGGAAGTGCGAAACCCAGGCTCAAGGCAGCCATCGGCCCCGCCACTCTCAGCCCTCGTTTGATCAGTGGGGCACCGAAGTTCTGCGCCACCTGTATGCCACCGTTCCACCCGGCCCTGAGCCCCCACCCACGCAATGCGAAATGAACCAAGTTGTACAGGATCAGAAAAGACGCCACCCCGACCACGGGCGATACCGTCACTACCAGAACCAGAGCCAGCGCTGACCCGGTCGGAAGCACTCCGGCCCACACCAATTTGTCACCCACCGATCCCAGTGGCCCCGTCAGGGCAGTCCGCAAACGCTGCATCTGCTCCTCAGGCAGTCCCTCGTGTTCCATGCGGGTTAGCGCCCCGACGGCGAGCCCGATGAGATAGGGATGGCCATTGAAATACTGACCCGCTCTGCCCATGGCAGCCCGGTACCTCTCTCCCTTCCTTCCACCCGGGAGATCCCTCAAGAGAGGCTCGCTGGAGAAGGCCACACCGACGCCAACAAGTCTTTCATAGTTCCACGAAGCCTGCACGAGGAGGGTGCGGAGCCAGGACCTGATAATGCCCCGCTTCATCCGATCAACACCCCCACCAAACCACCCGCCAGGCCCAGCAGGAACCACCGAAGCGCAGACTTGCGCCCCGCCAGGCGACCTACCCCCGAAACAGCAGCGGCCACCGCCGCACCCACAATGACGACGCTGAGATAGACTGCGCCGTCGAGCGTAAGCGGAAGCCAGCGACGCACCAGCATTGCAAGCAACACTCCCAACCACACCAACACCAAAGTGCGGAACACGTCCCGCCCCAGGCTCCTCAGGTGCACGGCAAGAACAGTTCGGGTATCGCCCGAGTCCAGGGCTTCGCGGTGTTTGTGAACGTCGTTGACGTTTTCAATCCGCACCATGTGGATCGCCTTGCCCCCCAAGT
>JBDGZZ010000134.1:0-10619 GCA_039588335.1 Gemmatimonadota bacterium
GATAACGACAGGGTGTCATCTCCCAGCGGAGAACGCCATACTTCTGTCAAGCTGATCGTCAGTTGGAATGAACAAACATCGCGAGCGGACGCCATACCCCAACGATGCCTATCGCGTGGACCGATTCCATAGCTCAGGTGGCCTCTGCGTCGGCTGCCCCGTAGCGACTCGAGGCCTCACTCCGATTAGAGAGGTAGAATGAAGCGCCGCATTCGGCTGCTCAACACCGTGCTCTGGGTCGCAGCGCTGGCGCCAGCGACCGGCGTGGGGCAGTCACCCGAAAAGACTGCGTCCAACGGAAACATAGTCAGCCCCATCACCTACGAAATCTCAGCTGTTTCCGGTGCCGCCATCCAGCTCGACGGCATTCTCGACGAACCGGCATGGCATTCGGCACCACCCGCAACGGGATTCGTGCAGAGCGAACCGGACGAAGGATTGCCAGCCACCGAACGCACGGAAGTCTGGATCGCCTACGACGACGAGAACATCTACATCGGTGCCCACCTGTACGACAGCCAGCCCTACGCGGTGGTCGTGAAGGATATCCGCAAGGATTTTCGTATCGACAACCAGGATACGTTCGAGGTCATCTTCGACACGTTCGCCGATCGACGGAACGGCTACCTGTTCGCGACCAACCCGGCGGGGGCGCGCGCCGACCAGCAAGTGACCAACGAGGGACGCGAGACCAACACGAGTTGGGATGCACCATGGTCTGTGAAGACACGGCGGATGGCGGATGGCTGGACCGTGGAGATGGAAATCCCGTTTCGTGTGCTGCGTTCGACATCGACCACTGACGGTCGGTGGGGTATCAACTTCTCCCGCCGTATCCGTCGCAACAACGAGGTGGTGTTCTGGGCGCCCGTTCCGCGCGCGTACGCGCTAACCCGTGTCTCTCTTGCCGGGGATCTCGTCGGGCTGCCGACTAACACGGGCAATCGGGATCTGCGTATCACACCCTACGTGCTGGGAGAGACCGTCCGCGATCTAGGGGAGCCCTCATTCGACCAGCAGGCCACCGCCGGAGCCGACCTCAAGTACGGACTAACGCGGGGTCTGACGCTCGACCTGACCGTGAACCCGGACTTTGCGCAGGTCGAGGCAGACGAGCAGCAGGTCAATCTCACACAGTTCAGCCAGTTCTTCCCGGAGAAGCGGGACTTCTTTCTCGAGAATTCCGGCATCTTCTACATCGGTGACACGCCACGGAACACCCGTCTGTCGACTCAGCCGACGGGTCGCGAGAACCTGATCATGTTCTTTAGCCGCCGGATCGGTCTGGGGCCGGACGGGCGGCCGACCGGCATCAACGGTGGCGCGAGGATCACGGGGAAGGAGGGCGAATACCAGGTCGGTGCCCTCGCCATGCGGACACGCAGGCCAGACGAGTCACTCATCCCCGGCAGTGACTACGCAATATTCCGTTTACGGCGCAACGTCGGCACCAACTCCGATGTGGGGGGGATCGTGATGGCGCGCAGTGCCGTCGACGATCGTGACGACTACAACGTGATATACGGCGCTGATGCCAACATCCGGCTCCCGGCACGCATCGATTGGAGTTCGTTCCTCGTGCAGAGCGAGACGGACGGCGTGAGCGGACCAAGTTATGCCTTTCAGAGCACATTGAATCGCGAAGCCAACTTCCTTCACATCAAGTTCGGCCTACTTTCCATCGCGGACAACTTCAACAACGAGCTCGGGTTCAACCGCCGAAGGGGTGTGCGCGTGTGGATGATCGATACCGGAATCCGCCCGCGCTTGGAGAGCCTGCGCCGCATAGGTATTCGCGAGATGCACCCGCACATTGTATGGAACTACTACACTGACTTCGACGGATTCCCCGGCAAAGAAGTCGCCGCCAATCTCCACAGC
Source organism: Gemmatimonadota bacterium (assembly GCA_039588335.1). Lineage (GTDB taxonomy): Bacteria > Gemmatimonadota > Gemmatimonadetes > Gemmatimonadales > GWC2-71-9. The sequence goes on from JBDGZZ010000134.1 coordinate 1,882, forward strand.
GGGTACACCTTCTTCCTGAACAACGGCGGGTTCGCCGAGCTCTCGGTCAATCCCAAGATCGAAACGCTGTACGACCAGTTCCTGCTAGCGCCCGGTACAACGCCACTTCCTACAGGCAAGTACGAATGGGTCGAGTGGATGCTCCGTGGCATCAGTGACCCATCGAAGATATTATCAGTAAGCGCTACGGGAATCCTTGGCGGGCTCTGGAGTGGCACGCAGAAGACCTTGAACCTCACACTGTCACTGCAACCCTCGCACCACGTACGTGCCAGCATCGGCGGGCAGCGCACGGTTGGCGACCTTGGAACCCATGGCGACTTCGTCCGGCAGATCTACACGGTGCGCGCCAACTATTCCTTCACGACGAACATGTTTGTAGACGCCCTCGCACAGTGGGATCCGGAGAGCCACGCGATCAATACAAACCTGCGCTTCAACTTCATCCACCGTCCACTGTCCAACATCTATCTCGTATACAACGAGCAGCGGTTCACCACGGTGGGATCTCCACCACCAGGAAGGAGCTTGATCCTAAAGGTCACGCAAATGCTCGGGATCTAGAGGCGACCGCGTCCCCCGCTGCGGCTGGTCGCCGCTTAGCTACGTAGATCGATGTACGAAGAACAACTCAATGAGGGGAATGCGGCGCAAGGCCACCGAGAGCGACGAGGGACAGCCGCTCGCAATAGTCGAACCCCAGTCCTGACGCGCTGAGCAAGGCAGGCAGACGGTGGGCCGAGTTGCTGCGACGCATCTTCGAGCTCGATCCGCTCGCCTGTCCCCGCTGCGGTGAAGAGATGCGCATAGTCGCGTTCATCACCGAGCCACAGATCATCGACCGCATCCTCGAGCACCTGCGACGCACCGAGCAGTGAGCGTCACATCTGAATCGCTCCGATTCGCCACTGGCGTTGGCATTGCGGCAAGTCGGCGCGATTCATACACCCAGCTGGGGAACGGGTACTTCGTCCCACCAAGCATCTGAGGCGACGTTGGCATCTTGCAGGCCTGGCACGGGCGTAAGCCAACCATATTTGTCGGTCGTTTGCCCCCGAGCGATGTGAAGCAGACGTCTCTGCAGGCGCCGTGTGATCGGACCCACCCGACCTCCTCCAACCGTGATCCGGTCGATGCTCCTTACCGGGGTGACCTCCGAAGCTGTACCGGTGAGGAAAACCTCGTCAGCCAAGTATAACCTCTCCCTGGGTATGGCCTCTTCGGCCACCGGAATCCCCATGTCGCGGGCCAGTGTCAGTATGCAGTCACGAGTCAGCCCGCAGAGAACCGATCCGTCTATAGGTGGCGTTACCAGCCGGCCGCTCATCACGAGAAAGATGTTCTGACCGCTTGCCTCACTCACCAAGCCGTTGGGTGCGAGAGCGATGCCTTCAGCATAGCCGTCAGCCGTCGCCTGCATCTTGATGAGTTGCGCATTGACGTAGTTCCCACCGAGCTTGGCGAGCGATGGATGGGTGTTCGGCCCGGGGCGAAACCAGTTCGACACACAGGCATCAACACCTCTCTCGATGGCATCTGCGCCCAGGTATGGCCCCCACGGCCAGCAGATGATGAACGTGTGCACGGACGCCTCGCCAGGGTGCAGTCCGATCGCGCCCTCACCGCGGAGAACAAGCGGACGGATGTACCCTTCTTTCAGGTCATTGCTAGCGAGTAGCTCGATGCAGGCGGACACCAACTCCTCTTCCCCGTAAGGGAGATCAATGCGACACACACGACAGGAATCGAGCAACCTCTTCATGTGATCGTTCAGTCTGAACACGCTGGATCCATCAGGTGTCTCGTAGGACCGGATTCCCTCAAAGACAGAAGAGCCGTAGTGCACAACATGCGAAATCACATGAAGCGTCGCATCTTCCCACCGAATGAACTCTCCATCGCGCCAGATCAACTTCGTAGGTGTAACACTACTCATGATGGCCTCCTCGTATCCCCATGCAATTGACTTTCTTGCTAATCCATGCGGCGTCTTCGTGTGACGCCCCGGAAACCAGGTCGCACCTGCGACCCGTGGTCCAAAGTGTTGTCATCATGTATCCTCGGCGGTGTGGCATTGTGTGCCAGGCCGTGATCCTGTTCGTAGGCTTCGATGGCGCTCACGTGCCGCAAAGTGATGTCGATGTCATCAGCACCGGCAAGGAGGCATTCTCGACGGAACGGATCGACGCGGAATCCCTCAGCCAGATCGACCGTGTCTGTGACTCGACACGCGTGTAGGTCCACGGTCACCTGGTATGTGCCATCACTTGCGGCGCGTGTCGTGATGAGCCGGACCGCTGATTCGGGGAGCGCAACAGGTAAGACGCCGTTCTGATAGCAGTTGTTCCGGAATATGTCTGCGAAGCTCGAGGCAATCACCGTGCGGAAACCATAGTCGAGCAGAGCCCATACAGCGTGTTCGCGTGACGACCCGCAGCCGAAGTTTGGACCTGTCGCGAGTACCGTGGCCCCGCGAAACCGCTCATCGTTGAGCACGAACGTTGGATCAGGATCCCCGGATTCCGAGATACGCCATCCCTCGAAGAGGAACTGTCCGTAGCCGGATCGTTCAATACGGCTCAGGTGCCTCGCCGGAATGATCTGGTCTGTGTCTATGTCCGAGCGCGGGAGCGGCGCTACCCGACCCGTGACCAGGGTGTATGGCTTCATGCCTGATTCCTACCGCTCCGTTGTGCCCAGTCGCGCACGTCTACGAAGTGGCCCGCCACTGCCGCGGCCGCTGCCATCGGCGGACTAACGAGATGAGTGCGTCCCGCAGGACCCTGGCGGCCCTCGAAGTTCCGGTTCGATGTCGAGGCACAGCGCTCCCCGGGTTCCAGCCTATCGGGGTTCATACCGAGACACATCGAGCAGCCGGCCTCGCGCCATTCGAATCCAGCTGACTCAATGACGGCGGCTATCCCTTCGTCCTCGGCCTGTCGCTTAACGGCTGCGGATCCGGGAACCACCATCGCGGCAACGTTCGATGCAACGTGCCTGCCGTCGAGCACCGCAGCCACTTCTCGCAGGTCCTCGATCCGACCGTTAGTGCACGAGCCGATGAAGACTCTGTCCAGCCTTAAATCCTCCATCCGGGTGCCAGGTTCGAGCCCCATGTATTCCAGGGCCCGGACTGCTGCGTCGCGCTCGTCGGAGTCCTCGATCGATGTTGGGTCCGGGACCGACTCGGTGATCGACGTTACCATACCAGGCGTGGTACCCCACGTGACCATGGGGGAAACGCCACGCGCATCGATGGTCACTGAATGGTCGAAGGTGGCGCCGGGTTCACTGCATAGTGATTGCCATTGCTCGAGGGCAGCTTCGAACGCACTTCCGACCTGGGCTAGGCGACGGCCCTTCAGGTAGGCGAACGTGATGTCGTCGGGTGCGATCATCCCCGCTCGCGCACCCGCTTCAATCGACATGTTGCACACAGTCATGCGGCCTTCCATCGTTAGGCCCGGTATGCAGTCACCTGTGTACTCAATCACGTGCCCGGCCGCTCCGGACACTCCAATCTCTCCGATGATGAAGAGTATCAAGTCCTTTGGAGTCACCCCACTGGGCAACGACCCCTCCACGCGCAGCTCCATCGTCTTCGGGCGGCGCTGGCGAATGCACTGCGTTGCCAGCACGTGCTCGACTTCGCTCGTCCCGATCCCGAACGCGAATGATCCGAATGCACCGTGCGTGGCCGTATGGCTGTCACCGCAGACAATGATCATTCCCGGCTGTGTGTAGCCCTGCTCGGGTCCGATCACATGCACGATTCCCTGACTCGGGGACTGCCTACGGTGCAGCGCCACACCAAAGGTTCGTGCGTTGCGCTCGAGTGCCTCTACTTGGCCTGCGGCTACCTTGTCGGTGATCGGCAGACTACGGTCCGTGGTAGGAATGATGTGGTCTACCGTGGCTACCGTTGCTTCGGGTCTCCGCACGATTCTCCCGGCGGACCGCAGCCCCGAGAACGCCTGGGGTGACGTGACTTCATGTACCAGATGCAGGTCAACGTAGCGAAGCGTGTGGCCTTGAGGCTCTTCGAGAACCACGTGCCGATCCCAGATCTTTCCGAAGATGGTGCGCGCCCTCGGTTATCCTCGTTCGGAAGAGAGAGCGCCGGAGACGGCAGCATGTATGTCATGTGCATCAACTGTGGCCAGAGTGGCGCAGGCGTCCGCCGTCAATCGCGCGAACTCCCGTGTGCCGACACATTTCCTTGGGTCGTTCTGGATGTCTGCGGTGCGGTAGCCTGCTGCCAACACGACCTCCACGGCCTGCTCCACGGTCTCCGCCTCTTGTCTCAAGCCGTAGCTGTGCCGCAGCATCAGCGCGATCGATGCGATCATCCCAATCGGATTCACGGAGTCGGTTCCGGCAATGTCAGGGGCCGAACCGTGAACCGGTTCGTAGAGATCCGTGTGCCCGCCTATACTAGCAGAACTCAGCAGACCAATAGACCCCACAAGAGACGCAGCCTCGTCACTCAGGATGTCCCCGAACAGGTTCGGGGTCAGAAGCACGTCAAACGCACTCGGGCGGAACACGAGTTCCATCGCTGCGCGGTCCACCAGCATGTGCCGACAGGTGACGGTGGGATACGACTTGGCAACTTCGTCCACGACCGATCGCCAGAGTCGCGAGACAGCGAGCACGTTGGCTTTGTCGATCGACACAACGTCACCACGCCGGGTCGCGGCCATTTCGAAGGCAACCTTTGCTACCCGACGAACCTCCGCCGCCGTGTATTCCATGGTGTTGGCGGCTCGTCCGGATCCAGCATCCTCTTCTGAAGCGCCGTAGTAGATTCCGCCTGCCAACTCGCGCACGAAGACCAAATCGGTATGGCGGACTATTTCTCCGCGCAGCGGTGATCTGTCCGCCAAGTGTTTGGAGACCGTTACCGGCCGTAGGTTTGCATAGCACCCGAGTTCTCTCCGAAGCCGAAGCAATCCGGCCTCCGGTCGGAGCGCTGGAGGCGCGTTGTCTCCTTCAGGGTCACCGACGGCACCCAAGAGGACCGCCTGCGCATCGAGGCACGCGTCGCGTGTTTCCACCGGCAGTGGGTCGCCGCACGACGTGGCAGCGGCCCAACCTATTGGATGTCTGGTGACCACTAGACGGTGACCAAACCGCTGTGCAGTGGCCTCGAGTACTGTGAGCCCGGCCGCCACGACCTCTGGTCCGACGCCGTCACCGGGCAGCACAGCGAGATCAAGCCGCATGTTCGGCCTTTCTGCCATCCACGACTATCGCTATCAGGTCATCGTCGAGTACGTACTTGTTGCGATCGGCGACATCGATCATCTGCCGGTAAACCCGTTGTAGTTCCGCGTTGTCCAATGCGAATCCGAGCTCCTCGCACCGCTTGGCCACGGCGTGGCGACCGGAGTGCTTTCCCAACACGAGCCGTGACTCCGGCACCCCCACCGCCTCCGGACGCATGATCTCGTACGTGGTGTGATGACGGATCATGCCCGCCTGGTGAATACCGGCTTCGTGTGCAAAGGCGTTCTTGCCAACGATCGCCTTGTTCGGCTGTGGCTGGATGCCCGTTATGGCCGTCAGAAGTCTGCTCGAGGGATAGAGCTGATCAGTACGCACTCCGGTGGAAAACGGCAGTGTATCGCGGCGAACAACCAACGCCATCACGATCTCCTCGAGCGCCGCGTTGCCGGCTCGTTCCCCGATCCCGTTGACGGTGCACTCGACCTGGCGAGCACCAGCCTCGATTGCCACAAGCGAGTTCGCCACCGCTAACCCCAGATCGTTGTGACAATGGACGCTCACTACGCATCGATCTATGCCGTCAACCTCTTCGAGAAGCGTCCGGATGATCTTCTTGTACTCAGCAGGATAGGTGTACCCGACTGTGTCGGGCACGTTGATGGTGCTGGCTCCAGCGTCTACCGCCACCTGGAGCGCCTCGCAAAGGAATGCCAACTCGGTGCGGGTAGCGTCCTCCGCACTGAACTCCACATCGTCCACACACTCGCGGCTGCGTCGAACGGCTGCGTCGATCCGAGCCAGGCATTCATCTCTGGTGATGCGCAGCTTGTGCTCGAGATGGATATCGGAAGTGGCCAGAAACACGTGAACCCTTGGGTGGTCGGCTGACCCAACAGCCTCCACTGCCCGATCCACGTCGTGATCGTTGGCACGCGCAAGGGCGGCGATGATCGGACGTCTGACTTCGTGTGCGATACGATGTACCGCTTCAAAGTCATCGGGTGAGGCAACGGGAAAGCCGGCTTCGATGACGTCAACTCCGAGCAGATCGAGTTGATGGGCCATCCTGAGCTTCTCGTGCGTAGTCATGGTCGCGCCCGGTGATTGCTCACCGTCGCGCAGCGTTGTGTCGAATACTCGGACTGGATTCATCTCGATCCTCCGGGTGTAGCGGTGCCGGTCCCATCCGACACCAGACCCCTGCGCTACCGCTCTCAGCGCTCGAGGCCCACCGGGGCCACCGCAAAAAAAACGCGGGCCCCATCAGCTTTGAGAGGGCCCGCGGCAGCGCTTAACTCAGTTCGGTGTTTCTCTATCTATCCACTTCTGACTCCGAATGCGCGCACCGGGGTTGCCTCTCCCAGGCTCAAGAGCAACAGGCCTAGGAGCGTGCTGGTAAGCAGAGCTAGCAATCGGTTTGCGTGCATTCTGTTCCTTGTTCGCACCTCGGTGATCCCCCCTCCAATACCGCGACTCAGGAGCGGTCGAGAACACCATACTATCACGATGCGCTGCTCTGTCAAGTAGTCCAGCTTGAGCCAGGTGGGTGTTGACGGCGAACCCGAGCCTGTAGCTCGCTCCCGGAGGCTGTAACACTCCGGAGCGTCCACATGATCGCTCTTCCAACCGTGTGTCGCGTAGCAGTAAGCGCACGACTCGGGGATCGTTGGGTTGACCGGATACACCAATCACCGTTCCGATATCACTGTTCACACGGTTTTTGGAGCAAATTCCGTCCTCTTTGGGGGTTCGAGTCGACAGGGGATGTCGCAACGCTTAGCCGAGCGGTTGGACAGCTCCAATTCCGTACGACATACTTGGGATGGGTGAAAGCAAATTCCTATCGTGATCCCCGGTGCTGAACAGGAGTCGAGCATGCCCAACGAGCTGAATCAGCTGTTACGGCATATGCAGTGGGCCGATGCATCGGTTTGGGCAGCTGTATCGAAACATCAAGAAACTCATGGGGATACCCGCACGAAAGATCTGCTGCATCACTTGCACAGCGTCCAATGGGCGTATCTCCAGATCTGGCGGGGCGATGCGCTCGATATGCCCGATGCTTCGACGTTCGCCGACCTGGCTGCGATACGCGTTTGGTGTCGGGAGTACTTCAAGCAGCTGCCTCAGTTCTTGGATAAACTCGATGCACCGGCATTGCAGGAGAACGTCGTGTTTCCATGGGCGGACGGATTGGTGAAACGATGGGGTGCAGCGCAGCCTGTCACGTTGGCCGAATCGATCCTGCAAACGTGCTCACACAGCACGTATCATCGAGGTCAGGTCAACATGAGGATACGCGAGCTGGGTGGGGAGCCACCGTTGGTTGATTTCGTAGCGTGGATCTGGATGGGGCGACCCGAGCCGGAATGGGAGCAGCCGGAGTGACGTCGAGCGTTGCCGAATGCGAGACCAGACTCGCGTAACCGATAGTGGAATCCACCAGTCCCGTGGCGCCACAAGAGCGAGCGGCGGCGCTGTCGCGCGATTGGGGATTGACCGTCGATAGCACAACGGAAACGGTCACGTCACTGTACAGTTCGAGATAGTCCTATCAGTCCACCGACAATCTGTACTTGAAACTGCGGGAGACCGTCATACCGGCGATGTCCACGAAAACAAACTGCCGGTTCACGAGTGGCCCTCATGATTTGCTGTCGCTTCAGCAATAGATGCCGAGCCGCGGGTCTGCTCGTGGACTCCACTCACTGCACCACCTCGAGATCGAACACCTGGTACCCCATCTCCTCGTCAATGACCATCTCCTCAAGGTCTATGAAGATGAACTCCGGGTATCCCAGCTCGGCGTTATACGTTACCTGCAGTTCATCTGCTTCCTCCAGTATGGCTTGCTCAACTGCAGCGAACAGCTCCGCTACCGTTAGCCACGCATCTGTCGGCATGTTCTCGACGGAGAGACCGGTACTCACAACCGTCACCGATCGGATGGAGTCCTGCAGAACTTCCACGGTCACCAGCTCAGTGAATTCCCGTCCGCAGAAACAGCTCGCCCGGAACTCCATGCGGTAATGCTGGATGTCCGCGTCTTGCCATTGCTCACGGTGGAACTCCAACTCGTGCAGGTGGCCGTCTGGATCGACTATGTCGCAACTCGATCCGAGCAGACAGACTGCGACAGGAATGAACAAATGGACGAGATGCCTCATGAATGCTCCGCTAGCTCTTCACCTCGTATACCCTGATCAGCGCGTTTCGGTCACACAGATTGTACCGGCAGGTCCGGAGCACTGACACCTTCTCTGGACGCCACCCGGGGGTGGGAGCAAATCCCGTCCTCTTTGGGGTTCGAGTCGACAGGGGATGTCGCAACGCTTAGCCGAGCGGTTGGACAGCTCCAATTCCGTGCGACATACTTGGGATGGGTGAAGCAAATTCCTATCGTGATGGCCGAGCGCGCCGTTTCAGGGCGGGACTGGCAAATTGGGCCTACTCCGGACCGGTATGGCACGCATGGAACACTACCGCGTTTCATGCGTACAGCCACTGAG
>JBDGZZ010000135.1:0-14234 GCA_039588335.1 Gemmatimonadota bacterium
CCGACGATTGTCAGCGCGCCAAACACAACCAGTGAAGAGAGTCTTTGCATGATCCGCTTCCGGAATAGCAGTTTGCCTTGTCCAGTCCAATATGCTTGCGAAGTCCGGTGGTGGCACGCAGGTGGGCTTGAGGGCTCGTTGACGAACGCGGCTGCTCGCTATTCCGGCACTGCCTCCATGAGTGATTCTTCCACACCCACACTCAACCCGACCCCGGAAGTCTGCCGGTCGACCGCGAAGCGGAAAATCGCTTGCGGCCCGACGTACTGCACATCACGTTAGTAGCCTCGCCCTCAAAGCCACCCCAGTACGAGCGGGTAGGCGCGGCCACGCAGCGCCTACGATCTCGTAGCACAAGGAAGGTGCCTCACCAAGGAGGGCAAGGCCATGAAAGAGCCTGTCATGAAGCGTAGGGAATTCGTCGGGACACTTGCGGCGACGGCCGCGATGCTCGAACCCGCCGCGCTCGAACTCACGAGACCCCAGGCGCAGAAGAAAGGAGCCCGCATGAAGGTCGGCCTCTATAGCATCACGTTTCTAGGGATCTGGTACCAGGGTGAGGGGTTGCCGCTCGAGGAGTTCATCCGGCGTGCAAAGCAGTACGGCTACGACGGGGTTGAGTTTGATGGCAAACGACCCCACGCCAACCCGCTGGACATGCCCGCGAGCCGCTGTCGCGAGCTGCAGCGTATGGCCGACGGCGAAGGCATCGAGATCTTCGGCGTCGCGGCGAACAACGATTTCTCCAGCCCGATTCCGGAACATCGCGAATGTCAAATCAGCTACGTGCGCGACCTCATCCGCGTGACCGCGGATTTGGGTGCTGAGACGCTACGCGTGTTCTTCGCATGGCCGGGCGTGACCAAGCATGCTGAACAAATCGCCCAATACGAGATTGCGAAGCAGGTGTGGCAGTACACTCACGAGCAGTTTTCCGCCGAAGAGACTTGGGGCTGGTGTCGCGACGGGCTCGCCGAGTGCTCGCGCTACGCTGCCGACGCCGGCGTGACTCTGGCGCTGCAAAATCACAAACCGGTCACCACGGATCACAATGACGTCTTGCGCATGGTGCGCGAAGTCGACTCACCTGCCATGAAAGTCTCGCTCGACCCTTGGGGACTGCCGTTGAAGACTCCGGAGTACATTCTCCAGGCGGCGCGTGACGTCGGCCCGCTTCAGGTGGTGTGCCATTACGGAGGCGTGTACGAACGCGGTCCGGATGGAGAAGTGAAAGGTGAGAGCCACTTCCGGCCTTTCGTCGCCGCGATGAAGGAAATCGGTTACCAGGGATACATGAGCTACGAGCTATGCGGCCCGCCACGGGAAGGGGAGATGCTCGGAATCGAGCGCGCTGAAATGAATGCCAAACTTGCGGCGGAATTCATGCGAGGGCTGATCGAGGAACAGGAGAGCTGACTCACGGGGTGCGACGTTCACTCGCCGTATGGTGAGCCCCCCATTCCAATGCGCCCTACCAGAACGCCCGGCTCACGAGCGACTGCGGTGTCTCCCCTGTCCGGTATGGCCTGAGCCGGACGGAATACGTGTACGGCTGGGGGAAAGTTCGGTACGCAGTCAGCACCGAAACCGCCGTTCCCCCGACGCCGCTCATGCGGTGATCGAGGTTGAGCGTGATTCCATCCTGCGGCGTCAGTTGGAAGGGATACCAGGCCCGCGACAGGTTGTCCGTACCGAAGTGTTGGGCGCTCACGTTGAGGAGCTGCTCGCCGGCCGCGAGTAAGCCTACACCATCTGCGTTCGCGAGGCTCACCCAGCGCACGTCGGACTTGTTGCCATAGTCCTGCGGTACGAGGTAGGGCACGTACTGCTCCTCGACAGTGCTCTCATAAACACCAATCCGGGCTCCTGTCCGCCGGTCGGGATAGGTCTCGAACGGGCCCCGCCCGCTCCACACCAGGTTGTCGAACTCCTCGCGCAGTACCAGCTGCAACCCCACCTTGGGTAGCCAGTCGGGCTGGTTCCCCCGCGGGGTAATCGTGTGGTCGAGGAGGATGTCCCCGCTTGCCAGCACCCGGTAGACGTAGCTCAGGTCGAACGCGGTCGAGAACGATCCCGTAGGCAGTCCCCGGGCAGCGGCGTGGGCCTCGATCTCGATGATGACCTGGCGGTCGTCTTCGGACCACGCCTTGAAGCGCTCGACGGTGTGTTTGAGCCGATCAAGCCCGACCGCGCGCCACCCGTTCGCGATGTCGTTCCCCATGCCCTCCCGGTGCGTCGCCAGCCTGCCGCGGTAAACTCCCCAATTGTCCCGCTCGTTTGCCAACGGAGCCCGCCACACATTCGCTCGTGGGCCCTGCTGCACCAGCTCTACGTCATCGACCTTGATCGAGGATAGCGTACCCGAGACCTCGTCAAAGGTATAGGTGAATCCGTCTCCACGGACGATCACTTGGCCGCCGGCCGTATCGAGCTGCAAAGGCGCAAGGACGTCGAGTGGACCGATGGGCGCAGCGGTCGCTCCTGCAAGGATGAACTGTTCCCAGGCCACCTCATGACCCCGCGGAGCCCAGGCCGCTTCCCGCGGCAGGGTGAACCGGACCTCCAGCCAACGCTCAACTCCGGGAATCGCCGCGTGGGCTTGGAACGGGACCGTGACCGTAGTGCTCTCGCCGGGAGCGAGGGCGAGTTCGAACATCCCCTCGTCGAGCACCCTTCCCTCAGCGGTCACCCGCCAGCTTGCGTCGCGCTCGGCGAGATCAGTGAAGTGGTGCCTGTTAACGATGCGGACGAGTCCCTGGACCACGTCGACCATCTCGATTCCAACCGGTTGGGCAGACTTCTTGAGCTGCCACAGCTCCGGCTGTGGTGTACGGTCCGGCCAGATGACGCCGTAAGAGCGGCCCCCGATGCCGAGGCTCAAAAACTCACCCCTGTGCTCGACGGTCTCGAAATCGAGCCAGAGTCGAGCCTCCTGTCTCAGCTCCGGCGTGTCGGCGTCGAGTTCGCTCGCATCGAGCGGACGGGCGAAGATGCGCACGTCATCGATCACGGCATTGGACAGGTCTCCCGGGTGTTCCATCCCGTGCAGCGCCGCGTTGCGGCCGATGTTAACCGGGAGGGGGTTGTGATCGATCGCGCCGGAGTGGGCTCTCGAGCCGACGACCGCGCCGTCGACGAAGAGGCGCACTTCGCTGCCGTCGTAGACGCCGGCCAGGTGGTGCCACGCTCCCTCCCAACCGTCCGGCCTAGCTGCCCTGACCGAGATCCGCTCCCCGTCGTGGATGAAGAACTCGAGAGTGTCCGCGGCAATCTGCTGCAGGCCGAACTGGTGGTCACCCTTGGTGAGCAGGGGACCGTGCCCGTTCCAACGCTGGGGGAAGACCCACAGCTCCAGCGTCAACTGGTCACCGGTGATGTCGAGGCTGGGGTCGCGGTACAGCTCGATCCACTCGTCGTGGCCGCTCAGGGCGAGCGCTTGCCCCCCTGCACGGCCGTCGACCAGTTGTGCGCGGCCCATGAGGGCCCCGTGGTTCGCGTGCGTCGAGCCGTCGGGTGTTACACGCCACGGCCAGTTGATTCCGGGGCTGACCCAGTCCCACACCGCACCGCCGATCGTGCGTGGGTATGCGCGTATGACCTGCCAGTATTCGTCCATTCCGCCGAGGCTGTTGCCCGTAGCGGCGGCATACTCATCCATGAACGAAGGGCGCTGCTCGACGGCGGCCGACACCTGGCCGTACGAAGTCTTCAACTCGAACGGAATCGGGTAACGGGGCCCGACGATGTCCTCACAGTCGATTGGGTCGATCGACGGGAAGTAGTCGTTGTTTCCGCCGTAGAGCCAGGCGCGGGTGGGGTCCAGTCGTTTCCCCTCGGCGATGATCGCGCAGATGTTTCTTGCTGCCACGGTCCACGTAAGCCGCCTGCCACTCGGGACGCTCGGACAGCCAGATCGTCGCGTGCGCCTCGTCTCCGGTCTCGTCAATCACGTACACGCCCAGTTCGTCGGCCAGATCCAGGTACTCAGGGTTCGGCGGGTAGTGGGACGTGCGCACCGCATTGACGTTGAAGCGCTTCATGAGGGAGAGGTCCTCCCGCATGGTCGCGACGTCCATTGTGCGCCCGGTGGTGGGATGGTGTACGTGGCTGTTCACCGCGTTGAGCTTTACCAACCGGCCGTTCACGAAGAAGGCCTGGTCCCGAATCTCCACTTCACGGAAGCCGACGGACGAGCCGAGGACCTCGATCACTTCGCCGTCCGGCGCCAGCAGCTCCAGTACCAAGCGGTAGAGGTTAGGGTGTTCGGCCGACCAGAGACGGGGAGACGCGATGGATACGGCGAATGTGTCTGCCCTTGCACCAGCTGCTGGGATCGAGAGGCTGCTGCTCTCAAACGGTCCAACGAACGACACGGTGTCGTCGCTCGGGTAGAGTGCGGCGCGGATGCGGTATCCATTGGCCAACTCATCCCCGTAGTTGCTCAACTCGGTGGCTACTCGTAGTTCTGCGTCACGGTAGTTCGCGTCGAGGTCGGTAGTAATGAAAAAGTCGCGCACGTGGACCGGCGGCGTGGCCATCAAGTACACGTCGCGGTAGATGCCTGCCAGGCGCCACATGTCCTGGTCTTCCAGGTAGGTTCCGTCCGAGAAGCGGTAAACCTGCACCGCGATCGTATTGGCGCCCGCTTGGAGATGCTCCGTCACGTCGTACTCGGCCGGCTCCATTCCGCCCTGGTTGTAGCCGACCTCCCTCCCGTTGATCCACACGTAGGAGGCCGATTTCACGCCCTCGAAGTGGAGCAAGACACGGCGACCCGCCCAGCTAGTCGGCAGTTCGAAAGTCCGCAGGTAGGACCCCACGGGGTTGTAACCGGTGGGGACGGTCGGTGGTGTCGACGGGAAGGTGTGTTCGATGTTGCGGAACATCGGGTGTCCGAAGCCCTGCATCTGCCAATTGCTCGGGACCTCGATGTCGTCCCAGCCCGTCGCGTCGAAGCCGGGCTGGAAGAAAGTGATCGGCGCCTCCTCCGGCACCGGAGCCCAGTGGAACTTCCAGCGACCGCTGAGCAGCAGGCACCACGGTGATGCCTTGCGATCACCCTCGAGAGCGTCCGCCAGGCTCGCGAACGGCATGAGCGTGGCATGGGGAGCCACTTGTCCCCGCTCGAACACGGTGGGGTTCTCCCAGTCCGGCACCTCCTGGGCTGGGGCTGCTACGACATTCACGAACAGCGGAGCTAGTACGCTGGGTAGGATCAGTTGTTTCGGGGTCATCGCCGCCTCCGTACAGGCAAGAATGACCCTCCCACCTAAGGCTGTCCAGCGGACTCCCATCTGAGCGTCAGCGAAGCTCTCTTCCCGCGCAGTCTTACGGATATGCGAATCAGCTACAGGCGCTGACGCCGTATACGATACGGTTCTCTGGTCGCCTATCTTACTCGGCCAATGACAGCTGCAGCCGCGGCCCAATTGTCGACTTCCGTTTCCGACCGTATGGCGCAAGCAGGCGACTCACCCTGACTTCGCTCGGGATTTGTTGGTTCCTTTTGCCTTCTTTGCCCTCTGGCCTGCTCCACACGTCACTTCATGGGACTCCGCCAGCCACTTTCCCCAAATCCGCTTGGGCAAGGGTTCCTCGGCCGTGAAACGGGCTGTTACCCAACCAGTGGAACCCACCTCAAACCGCTTCGGGTCTGCCGCGGCCAGCTTCTGCGCCTGCGGCATCGAGGCCTTCAGTTTGAACATTGCCTTGAATCCCTGCCCCTTCGGCCCAGGGCCGATGAACAGGAATGTGCCCTTGCCGGCCTTGAATGCGCTCTGGGTGCAGGACGTTCCCTTCGCTACGCCGGGAAATGTGACGGCCTGGCGACGGATTGCATCTGTTGGATCTGGGGATCTAGCCATTCATGATCTTCACAGGTCAGGGGTTCGAGTCTCGCATGTAAGCCACCATGCCTTCGTGCTGCCCAACGCTTGTTAGGCGGCCACCTTTCTGGCTACCACGGCTAATTCGGTGCTGTCCGCGTCGAACGGCGAGCCCGCCACGAAACGCTAGCCGCACGCGCGCCGTAGGACGCTGGAATCCCCGCCTCTTTCCCCGCTGCAAAGTCGGAACACGTGATGCGCCGCTACTTACCGGCCTCTCGGGATTGCGCGCCATGCCGGCAGTCGGTCGGCGTTGCTGCGCAACCAGGCCAACAGTTCGGGATCGGCGTCACCGACGCGCATTGGCACGACCGCGATGTGGCCGCGACCGACGGCAGCTACATCCGACTCTGAGTCTGGCTGACCTCGGACCGCGATCTCGACTGACCACACCTCTTGGCCGGTTCCCTGACTGGCGGTGCTGTCGAGTTGTGCCACGACACCTATGATGCCGCGTGCTCGATCCACCACTTCAACACCGGTGATCTGCTCCGGTGCCACCGCCGGCAGGCTGACGGTCAAGTAGCTCGGCGGTCGAAGCTGCTGCACGATGTCGCTGCGGGCGAGCCGGATGACCCAATCCACCACGGCGGCGATGGCTGCGGGATCGGAGCGGTCGATACCTGAAACCGCCATCGCCGGAATGCCGGCAAATGCGGCCGTACGTGCCGCACCTATGGTACCCGACCCGAACCACTCATCCGCCATGTTAGCGCCACCGTTGACGCCCGACACCACCAGATCCGGCAGCGCATCCGCCATCGGGCCGACCAGTGCGAAGATTACGCAATCGGCCGGGTAGCCGTCCAATGCCCAGGCGCGAACACCCTCGCCAACGTCACGGCGCTGAGCGACGAACCTGCCGGTCCGTGTGAATGTCATGACGTTGGACGTTCCACTTCGATCCTCGGTCGATGCCACGAGGACCACGTCGGCGATCCGTGCGAACTCTTGTGCAAGCGCTCGCGTGGCAACATCGTCGATCCCGTTGTCGTTCGTGATCAGTACGCGCCGGGGCCACGCACTGTCCTGTGCCACGGCTTGGCTCGGCCAGGCGAATGCCAAGGCGAGAGTGAGCACGCGTAGCGTGTCGACCACGAAGGTCCCGGTGGCGAAACACACACAGGTGCGCCGGTGCACCTGTTCGATCACCGTACGTAGGGGCATCAACTTGGCAATCATGGATGACCTCTCAGGTCTGCTGTATGACTCATGACTCTACTGACCGACATATCGGCCTATGCCACATGAGCTGCGTGGCTGGCAACCGAAGCGTTGCTCGGCATTCAATAGTACGGCCCATCATCGTTCTAGGCTACGCCGAAGAGCCCGGGCCTGCGCTGAGGATCACTATCCGAGAGGAAAGCGAGACAGCGAAGCAGCATTAGTTACGATTCGGACACTCCACGCAACATCAGTTCACGGGGGCGTGTAGCACGCCCATCCTCGACACGACGGCGTTCATGTTGTTTGCACTCTGGGAGTGGAATCCCTTCTCGCTCGACAGCGCGCAGGCGTCGGGTGATGTCGCGAGCCACGCTCCATCTGCTCCGCTTCCTAAAACCTTTCACGCTACGCCGACCGAAACGCCGTCGTCGGATCAATCTTCGACGCTCGCCGCGCAGGGATGTAGCCGGCCAACGCCGAGGTCACGAGGAGGATGATCGCCATACCGGCAAACGTGAACGGGTCCGTTGGCTCCACACCGTAGAGCAAGGCTCCGATCCACCGCGTACCTACGAAGGAGAGACCCGCACCGATCGCGACGCCCGTACCCGCGAGCGCCATCGTCTTGCCAACAACACGACGCCTTAGCTGTGGCCCTGATTCTCCCAACGCCATGCGTATGCCGATCTCCGGGATGCGTTCCGCCACGGAGTACGACAGCACCCCGTAAATGCCTAGCGCCGCGAGGAGGAGCGCCGTACCACCAAACGCGCTCAACAGAAGAAGAATGAACCGCCTCGGTGATACAGAGCGGTCGACGATGGCACTCAACGATTGGTATTCGTCGGTGGGCATCGTCGAATCGATCTCGCGCAATGCGGTTGCGACGCCAGGTACCAGTGTTTCCACCGGCAGACGTGACCGTACTAGCATGTCCACGGTCTGAAAATCCCAGATCTGCGAAAAGGGGAAGTACATCTGCCATCCCGACGTCTGCTCCAGCGATTGGTGGCGGACATCGGCAACAACGCCGACTACCTGCCAATCTCTACCGATGATGCGCGCGGTCCGGCCGACGGCGTCCTGTCCTTGAAACACGCCCTTCGCGGCGGACTCGTTGAGGATCACGACGTCTGGTCCGTCCAGATTGTCGTCCGGGGTGAAATTGCGACCGGCCACCAGCGGGATCTGCATGGCTGCCAGGTAGCGATGGTCCACGATGTGTGTGAAAGCGCTCTGCAGTTCATCATCGTCGTACACGGCGTCAGGCGCGCGAATGGTGCCCCAGGTTCGATTGCGACCGAGCGGTAACGCGTCGATCAGTCCCACTATCTCGACGCCCGGAACCGCTTCGACTCGTTGAACCACCTGGTCGAAGAACGTCGTCATTTCTCCGATGTTTTCGAACTGTCGATTGGTGCTGAGCGTCCATCCCACGGCGTTGGTCGGTTGGAAGCCGAGCTCGACATCCAGCAGATTGCGGAAGCTCTTGAGAAACAGCCCGGCGAACACCAACAGCAAGCACGCCATTGCCATTTCAACAATGACCAACCCCTCACGCAGCCGCGTACTTCGCTTGCCTGCGCTCGACCCGCGACTGAGGTCGTTGAGGGCGGCCGCGCCTCCCGCGTGTGTGGCGTGCAGCGCGGGAACGATACCCATCACCAGTCCGGCGACGATCGCCAGCCCCAACGTGAACAGCAGTGCCTGGCCGTCGACTGACACCATACGCAACATCGGGATGTTCAAACCGGTACTACTCGCCACGAGCCTCGTGGCGCCGACCGCCGTGCCCACTCCGATCGCGGCACCACCGAACGTTAGCACCACGCTTTCCACGATCAGTTGCCGCAGCATCCGGAAACGGGACGCGCCGAGGGCACCTCGCACCGCCATCTCCCTGCTTCGTTTGGGGCCCTTTGCCAACAACAGATTGGATAGGTTCACGCAGACGATCAGCATCACGGTGCCGGCCGCCGCGGCAAGCACTACCATGCCAGTGCGATAGGCGCCTGCGATCTTCGCCTGCAGCGGGCTCACCGCAGCTCCGAGTCCCCAGCGATCGGGGTACTGCTCCTGTAGTCCGGCGACGATAACATCGAGTTCGGCTTGCGCACTCTCGACAGTGACTCCCGGTTTGAGACGTCCGATCACGGACGTCGTGTTGCCCTGTCGATCGGTTTCGTCGGAGATCGGCCAGGGTAACAGAAAATCGATATGCGTGCTCGGTGCAAAGATCGACGCGAAGTTGAAAGAGTGTGGCAGCACGCCCACCACGTTTGTGGGTGTGCCGTTGATGTTGATTGACGTGCCGACGATCGTCGGGTCGCCACCGAAACGGCGCCTCCAGAAGCCATTCGTGAGGATTACCGCCGGCCGGCCGTTGTACACGCCCTCTTCGGCGACGAAATTCCGACCGTGGAGCGGGTTCACACCCAGCACTTCGAGAAAATCTCGAGCCACGCCGGCGCCGACGAGTCGCTCTGGTTCGCCACCGCCGATCAAGTTGTAGCGTCCTTGCCCAAAGAACGCGTTGTACCCAGTGATGCCTTCGAACGACTCACTCAGATTTCGGAAGTCCCGCAGGTTGGACGTGCGCGACGTGACCGCCGACATCCCGTTCCGAGGGTCGCCGCTATTGGCGATCCACACGAGCTGATCGGGCTCGTGGAACGGCAGCGACCGCAACATCAACGGGTTGATCACGCTGAAGACGGCTGTACATGCGCCCACGCCGATTCCAATGATCAACACTGCAAACGCGAAGAAGCCTGGTTCACGCCGAACGGCGCGCAGTGCGTAGCGGAGATCGCGGGTGAGGCCGAAGGTACCGAGGGTGTTCGCCATTGTTCTGTCCCACGTGCGGGGTTGGTGTTGCGGCTTGAGCGCGTCGGCCATGCGCTTCGCCGCATAGCTGACACTCAGCGTGATGGCTTCGTACCAATAGCGGCGCCGGGCGGCGCGTTCACCTTTTCGGGCGGCGAGGAGCGTGAAGTCCTCCAACAGGTCGCCCTCAATCGTAAGGGTCTCGGCGGACTCACCGAGCGCACGAAGCAGAAGTGCGCGGGGAAGGGCCGGTGGGGTGGGGGTGGGCGTCATTGGCGGTCCGCGACGGCATCGAGACTCTCGAAGAAGTCGAGCAGGATGGCGCGCGATTCGCGCACTTTTTCTACTCCCTTGCGAGTGACCTTCAAACGCCGCATCGGAAGGCCGCCGCGCTCCGGGGTGCCTTGTGGTTCAATCGCCCAGTCGACCAGGCCCTTTTCTTTCAGCCGATCCAACGTGCGATAGAGGGCCCCGCGCGTGACCGATCGCTTGGCATTGTCCTCGAGGTCGCGGCGCACCTGATTGGCGTACGGGGTGTCGGCCTGACGAAGGATGGCCAGGACAACGAGCAATTCGAACTCTCCGATTTTTGGCACGGCCTAGCCTCGCAGTATAAATTTTATACTCTCGGAGTATACAATTTATGCTCAACTGAGGCGAGGCGCGGGGCGCGGTGGTGTAGGGGTCGGAGGTCGGATCGACCGAGCGCCTTGAAGGCGATCGGCAAGTCCATTTCCCCGCCCGGCGCCATAGGAACCTCCTTGCGAAAGTGAATGGGGACCACGTCCAACGGCCGATCGGCCGCGGACAATGGGTGTGGGGCCACGGACATCAGGGCGATGTCCGCGGACATTCGTCTGTTGTCCACGGACAAATGCCTGATGTCCACGAACCGGAGCCTCGAGTCCGTGGCCGCAAGCCCGTTGTCCGCGGACCAATGCGCGGGTTTCACCGTATCACCCTCCCCACCACGACCCCACGCCCACGAAGCCGACGATCGACGGCAGCCTGATGCGGGGCTTGTTGAGTTCCGCGATGTAGCGCCGGGTGAGGTCCTAGTAGCTCGCGTGCGCGACGTTGTAGCCCGTCGCGTAGGCGGCGGGCTTGGCTGCCTCGAGCCGGAGGACTGAGTCCTGGAGCGCGGAGACCGCAAGCCGCAGCGAATCCACGGCGAGGAGCCCCGGGCTGACCAGTGTCGAATCGAGACCGGCCTCTATCAATCTTGTGTCTTGACTCAGTGGAAAATCAGGACCGCAGGACCAGTCGCCACTGTACCTATCTTGTTGATGCTGATCCACAGTTCCGCGAAGCGTGTCAGGCACGGGGCCTGCGACAACGAGCATTACACTGTCAACTTCTAGGCGTTGAAACATCACCTGTGCTTGCCCACCGAACGCGTCGAGTTCGGCCATGGTGGCGGCGTTGGGCCCCGCGCCTACACGAACAGCGACACGTCGGCGTCCGCCGCGAAATCCAGGAACGCTGTTGCCCCGGCTATATCCACTCCCTCGATTAGGTCCTCCCGCTCCACGCCCATCACCCCCATGGTGGTCGAGCAGGCGAACATCCTTACATCCGACTCACGTGCCATGTCGAGGAAGGTGGGAACGTCCGGCAAACTCGCCTCGTCCATCCACTTCCGCATCATCCGGGTGGCTACGCCTTCCATGCCCGGAAGCGCCCCGATAAACGAGGGGACCGGCACAGGCATCGCCGGATTGGCGAGCGCTGCAACCTTGAGCCGCTCGTGCTTCTTCTTGTGCAGGATGTCGAGCCCGTAGAAGGTGAAGAAGATCCCGACCTCCCAACCTAGACTGGCCGCAGTCGTCGCGAGGATGAGCGGCGGATAGGCTTCGTCCAGCGATCCTTTGGAGGCAACGAGCGCTAGACGGCGCCGTCGCCCCGGCTGCCCTATGCCCTCGGGCGCTGCGACGGGATTTGGTGCTGTAGCCGTCATCGGACTTGCTCCTTTCTCAGATGGAACAGCTGCACGCCCTCCCGCTCTTCCGCCGAGAGCAGCGTGTGACCTTGCTGCCGCGCGAACGCGCGGAAGTCCGGCAACGAGCCGGGATCGGTGCACTCCACCCTGAGCACCTGTCCGACCGACAACTTGCGCATCGCCTGCGACGCCTTGTACACGGGCAGTGGGCACAACAACCCCTTGCAGTCGAGCGTTTCGTCGGCTACGAACGCATCTGTTGTCTGCGGACCCGACCGGTTGGTGAATGGTGCTTCGGTCATGATTGTCACTCCTCGTTGTCTGAGTCGCCAAACGAGTCCACGTCTTCCTCGTCGCGCAGCAACTCGGCGTAGTACGATGTGTATTTCATCCCGCCGTCCGGCGAGATCCCCACGATGAGCCCGTCGGTATCCTGTTCGAGTCCCGTGATGGCGTGTGCGATGGCTCCGGTGGACGGCCCCACGATGAGCGCCTCCTCTCGGAACAAGCGCCGCGTCATGCGATAGGCCGGCTCGTCGTTCACCCGCACCACGTCGTCGATCACGGAGGAATCGAGGATGGCGGGTGTCTTGGCTTCCTTGAGGTTCTTTAGCCCGGGCAGGCGGTGCCCCTGCTGCGGCTCAACCGCCACGATGCGGATCGAAGGGTCCCGCTCCTTCAAGAACCGACCCACCCCGGTCAACGTGCCGCAGGTGCCGTAACCGGCGACGAACGCGCGCACGCGGCCTTCTGTTTGCTCCCAGATCTCGGGACCGGTCGCCTCGTAGTGGGCGCGCACGTTGTCAGGGTTGGAGTACTGATCAGGCATCACATAGCGCCCGTGATGCGCCGGGCTGTCAGCGACGGCATGCGCCAGCGCGATTGCTCCGTCCCGCGGGTTGTCCACCGGGCACAGCTCGTCCGGCGTCGGCATGACCGTGGCGCCCAGCATCTGTAACAGCACCAGCTTTTCCTGCGGCACCTCGGACGGAATCGTGACGGTGAGCGGGATGCCCTCGAGCGCGGCAAGTGCGGCGAGCGCAATGCCCGTGTTGCCCGAGGTCGGCTCGACCAACTCGCGACCGTCCAGCTCGCCGCGCTGGCGCATCCCTTCGAGCAGGTAGCGCGCCGTGCGGTCCTTGATCGACCCGAAGGGATTCATCCACTCGAGCTTGAGGTACGCCTCCGCGTCCGGTGCCACGACGCGGTTCAGTCGGACCAGCGGCGTGGGGTTCCGTGCCGAAGCGATCAGCTCGCGCACGTCCCCGAAGCGTCGCCGGTCGGGGTTGGTGCCCAGACGTCCGTCAAGTGACCGTTCTATTGCCCTGCGTTCCCGCTCCGCTACACTGCTTGGCATTCGCTGCTCCTTCTCGGTCCGAACCGCAACGACCCACAAACGACAAACGACCCGCCGGACGGGCCGTGCGGGTCGCTGGTGAATGATGGCTTCTGCTAGGCGTCTAGTCGAACCCACTACGGCGCGCAACCCGTCGGCTCCCGAAGGACCGGGGACATGTACAAGAGCAGGTCGCCATACAGTTACTGTTTATCCGCATCAATGGATCTCGCGTCGTTGGTTCAACTATATAAAGAATGCGCCCGCGCCGTCCGCGGCGCAAGCGACTCACGTTGCATAACCCCGGATGAGGGCCGGGGGTTCCCACGTCGCGCCCGCCGCGTCATACATGCGCCGCGTTGACGCCTTGCAAGCGGAGAACGCGGTTCTCAGGTTTCTTGTAGCTTTCTTGGGAATGACAAGGGATGCTCCATGAAACCACTGCATATACTCACCGCCTGGATCGGCCTGCTGGTGATGGCCGTAACACTCCCAGGCTGCACCTCAGATGCTCCGGCCACCGCGTCGGTCATGACGGTGAACGGCCCGATCGCACCGGAGGAGATGGGGACCACGTTGCCCCACGAGCACGTGCTGGTCGACTTCGCCGGCGCCGAGGTTGTGAGCCCCGACCGCTACGATCGGGCCGAAGTCTTCGAGACGGTGCTGCCGCACCTGCAACGGGCGCGCGCACTCGGCTTACAGACCCTGGTCGAGGCCACGCCGGCGTACCTGGGGCGCGATCCTCTCCTGCTCAAACAACTGGCCGACGCCAGCGGGATGCACCTGCTCGTAAACACGGGGTACTACGGCGCCCGCGAGGACCAGCATTTGCCGCGTCACGCCTTTGCCGACCCGGCCGATTCGCTGGCCCCTCGCTGGATCCGCGAATGGACCACAGGCATAGACGGTACTGGTATCAAGCCCGGTTTCATCAAGATCGGAGTGGACGCGGGCCCGCTGACCGACATCGACCGCAAGCTGATTCGGGCGGCGGCGCGGGCCCACCTCAGCACTGGTCTCACGATTGCCGCCCACACGGGGCCGGCCACAGGCGCCCTGGATCAGCTGGCCGTGCTGG
>JBDGZZ010000136.1:0-11384 GCA_039588335.1 Gemmatimonadota bacterium
GCTGGTGGTTGCGGCCGACGAGGGTGTGATGCCGCAGACGGTTGAGCACCTGGCGATCCTCGAGTTTCTGGGCGTGAAGACCGGAGTGGCGTTCATTACCAAGAGCGACGTAGCCGAGGCCGAGTGGCTCGACCTGGTGCGCGAAGACCTGGCCGAGCGGCTCGGTGGGTCGTCGGTCGAGTGGAGCGACCTCGTGGTTGGATCTGCGGCAAGCGGAGACGGCCTCGACGCACTGCGGGCGACGCTGGCGAACGCGGCCGAGACTGCGGCGGTTAGATCGCGGCAGGACCTGTTCCGGGTTCCGGTCGATCGTGTGTTCAGTGTAGCCGGGGCCGGCACGGTGGTTACTGGAACTGCGTGGAGCGGATCGGTTGAGGTCGGGGACGAAGTGCGCTTGTTACCGGGCGATGGCCGGGCACGCGTGCGGAGCATCGAAGTCCACGGTATGGAGCACAAGACAGCGCTGCCAGGACGCCGCACGGCTCTGGCGCTGGTGGGTCTGAATCGCAAGGCGGTGGGACGGGGGCATGTGGTGGTGGCCGGCGAATCGTGGCGAGAGACCGAGTCCGTCGATGTGATGGTGACGTTGCTGCCGGGAGCCCGGCGTCTCACGCAGCGGTCACGAGTACGATTCCACTTGGGGACAGCTGAGGTGATGGCTCGAGTGGTCCCGGTGGAGAGCACGATTGCGCCGGGCTCGAGCGGCGCGGCGCGGCTCCGGCTCGAGGCACCAGTGGTGTGCCGCTGGGGTGACGCGGCCGTACTCCGATCGTACTCGCCTGTGACCACGATAGGCGGTTGTATCGTGGTAGACCCGTGGCCTGCCATTCGTCCCCGCAGGCCGGTGGATTTGGAGAAGAAGGCCGACATCGATCCAGGGAGGCCACGGGTTGCGGCGCAGCGAGCTGCCGGTGCGACTGGGGGTGGAGCCACGGTCGGTGGATCAGTTGGTGGACTCCTGCCAGGGAATTGTGGACATGGGTGACAGGCTGGTGTCTCCCGCCGTCGTATCGGACGCCCGCGACGCAACACTAACGGTCCTCCAGGAGTACCACAGGAAGAGGCCTCTCGAGCTGGGAATGCCGCGAGAGTTGGCCCGCCGCGCCGTCCGGGACGCTCTCCTCGCGGAATACGTTCACAAGGAGCTGACCCAGGACGGCCAGATCGCGTTGGAAGGTCAGACTGTGCGTCTGGTGCAGCACAAGCCTGATTTACGGGGCTCCCAGGTGGGGGCGGGGCAACGGTTGATGCAGGAGCTCCAATCGGCCGGAAAGCTGGGCCGGACACTAGCTGAACTAGGCCAGGCCCTGCCGGATGAGGACATCCCGGCACTGATCGGCTTTTTGGTGATGCAGCGCACAGCTACGCGAGTGGGTAAGGACCGATATTACGATCGGGATAATCTGGATCGGCTCTTGCGGGAGGTTTTGGGTGTAGTACAGCAGGTGGGGCGGGCCTCTCCAGCTCAGCTCAAGGAGGGCACGGGGCTTTCGAGGAAGTATCTGATACCGTTGCTCGAGTGGATGGACGCCGGGTTGTTGACCGTGAGGGATGGAGACGGGAGGGCTCTGGGACCCAAGGCCCAGACGATACTCAACTCGGTTGACAGAGGTTGAACGGGGTGCGTAAGTTAAGCGGTGATGGGGTAATACGCGCTCTACCCGTAAAGGAGTCGGCGATCGGAACCTAGTTGTCAGAAGGAGTTAACAATGAAGTACGTTGCCTGGGCGTGTTTGGCGCTCGGGCTCCTGTTGGCCGCGCCGTCCGTCTTGGAGGCACAGGATCGGCCGACGAAAGCGGTGCGACTGGGCAGGAACTACCCGAATCCGTTCAATCCAGAGACGACGATCCCGTTTGAGCTGGATCAGTCGCTTTTTGCCGACGGGCGCCAGCCGGTGGTCAGTCTCCGGATCTACAACGTGTTGGCGCAGCTCGTAGCGATTCCCATTCTGCAGGGATTGGGGGAGCCGCTCGACGCCATGAAGCTGGAGTGGAACGGGACCGGAAGGTTTTCGGCTTACTGGGACGGTAAGATCCGGGGCAGTGACAGAGAGGCCCCATCCGGTGTGTACGTCTACCAGCTCATCGTCGACGGGGTGTCGCTCACTGAAAGGATGTCGATCATCAAATAAGGCCGCCGGTTGGCGGAACTCGTCAGACAGACGCGGATGATCGGTCGCTAGCTGCACAATACGTTGGGACAACATGGCAGATGTATGCGAGGGCGCGTCGGCAACTGGGCCGGCGCGCCCTTGTCTTTTCCAGCCGCTGATCGGAGCAGAAACTGGCTGATCATCGCATTTGAAAATGGCAGGTTCCAGCCGAAGTACATCTGTCTTTTTGGCTGGAATTGGCCATTTTTGCAGTATATGACGGGCATATTGGTTGCCCATTCGGGTGGAGGTTCGAGAAAAGGCACACATGATTTCACCAGACAGATTCACGGTTAAAGCGGGAGAAGCGCTCCGCGACGCTCAGGCGGTTGCGACGGAACGCGGTAATCCAATAGTCAACGACGCCCATCTCTTCATGGGCCTGTTGAACCAGGAAGAGGGGATAGTCGTTCCGCTGCTTCAGAAGTCCGGTCTCAATGTGACTGAGATCAGGCAGGAAGTAGAGCGCGAGGTAGATCGGCTACCCACACAGGAGGGTGGCGGGCCACGGTCTGCTATGGCTCGGGAAATGGCGGACGCGCTTGGCCACGCCGATGCCTTGGCCAAGAAACTGGGCGACAGCTACATCTCCACTGAGCATCTGTTGATCGGGTTGGTGGACACGAAGGGAACTACAGCGCGCGAGTTGCTGAGCGCCCGCGGTATCGACAAGGACCACCTGCTCCAGGCGTTGGATGAGATTCGCGGCAGTCATCGAGTCACCGATGTGGAGCCTGAAGGCAAGTACCGAGCGCTCGAGCGTTATACCAAAGATCTCACCGATCTAGCGCGTCAGGGTAAACTCGACCCGGTGATCGGACGTGACGAAGAAATCCGCCGTGTCGTACAGGTGCTGTCTCGTCGCACCAAGAATAACCCCGTCCTGATCGGCGATCCCGGTGTCGGTAAGACGGCGATCGCGGAAGGCCTGGCACAACGCATAGTGAACGGTGACGTTCCCGAGTCGTTGCGCGGCAAGAGTATCGTCGTGTTGGATATCGCACAGCTGTTGGCCGGGGCCAAGTACCGCGGCGAGTTCGAGGAGCGGCTAAAGGCGGTCGTGAAGGAGATCACCAGCCAAGAAGGCCGTTTCGTCGTCTTCATAGACGAGTTGCACACGATCGTAGGAGCAGGTGCTGCCGAGGGCGCGGTTGACGCATCCAACATGTTGAAGCCCGCGCTATCGCGCGGTGAGCTGCATGTAGTCGGTGCGACCACGCTCGACGAATACCGCAAGCACGTGGAGAAAGACAAGGCACTCGAGCGCCGGTTCCAGCCAATCTACGTGGGTGAGCCGTCGGTAGAAGACACTGTAGCAATTCTTCGCGGGTTGAAGGAACGTTACGAGGTGCACCACGGTGTCCGCATCACCGACAACGCTATCATAGCCGCGTCGACTCTTTCCGACCGCTACTTGGGTGAGCGCAAACTGCCCGACAAGGCGATCGATCTGATCGACGAGGCGGCAAGCAGGCTGCGGATAGAGATCGACAGTTTGCCGCAAGAGATCGACGAAGTCGAACGCCGCATGGTGCAGCTGCGCATCGAGGAACAAGCACTCTCACGCGAAAAGGACCGCGCGAGCAAAGAACGAATGGGGGCAGTTAAGAAAGAAATCGCGGAGCTGGAAGAAGAATCGCAGAGCATGAAGGCGCAGTGGCAGGCCGAGAAGGAGGCCATCAAGCGGCTGCGGGAGATGAAGGCCGAGTTGGAGGAGTTGCGTGTATCGGCCGAGCAGGTTACTCGCGAAGGCGATCTGCAGAAGGCGGCGGAGATCCGCTACGGTAGCGTACCCCAGCTGGAGCAGGAGATTGGGATGGAGAAGGGGCGATTAGACGAGATCCAAGCCAAGGCAAAGTACCTCAAGGAAGAAGTGGACGCGGAAGACATTGCCGAGATAGTGTCGCGCTGGACTGGGATACCGGTAAGTAAGATGCTGGAGTCGGAACGCGAACGGCTGACCAAACTAGAGGAAGAACTGGGGCGCCGCGTGATGGGCCAGGAAGAAGCTGTCGCCGCGGTATCCAACGCGGTGCGGCGCTCACGTGCCGGGTTGCAGGACCGTAATCGGCCGATTGGCAGCTTCATCTTCCTGGGGCCCACGGGCGTCGGAAAGACAGAAACAGCGCGTGCCCTCGCAGAGTTCTTGTTCGATGACGAACGCGCCATGGTGCGTCTCGACATGTCCGAATACATGGAGAAGCATGCTGTCGCGCGCATGCTCGGTGCGCCACCGGGCTACGTCGGTTATGAAGAGGGCGGACAGCTCACGGAAGCCGTACGCCGCAGGCCCTACTCGGTGGTGTTGTTCGACGAGATCGAAAAGGCACACCCCGACGTATTCAACGTGCTGCTGCAGATACTGGACGACGGACGGCTGACCGACAGCCAGGGCCACCATGTCGACTTCCGCAATACCGTGATCATCATGACTTCGAACATCGGGGGTCAGTTCATTCTCGAGATGGGTGAGGGGAGCGTAGAACAGGCCGAGCGCAGTGTGCTCGAGGCGATGCGGCAGACTTTCAAGCCGGAGTTCCTGAACCGGGTGGACGACGTGATAGTCTTTCACCAGTTGTCCAAGGAGGATCTGGCGGGAATCATCGATCTTCAGCTGCAGCGCGTGGGTGAGTTGCTCGCCGGTCGCGGCCTCTCGCTGGACGTGACCCCGGAAGCGCGCGCGTTTTTGGTGCAGGAAGGGTATGATCCGGCTTACGGCGCGCGGCCGCTCAAGCGGGCTATCCAGCGTAGCCTGCAGAACCCGTTGGCGTTGGCGGTACTGGAAGGCGAGTTTGGCGAGGGCGACCTGGTTAGGGTGAGTACGTCGGCCGACGGCGCACGTCTCGAGTTTACCCACGCTTCGGTTCCGGAGGAGGAAACCGCCGGTGTCGACTCGTCTACGTAGAGACCCACCCCTGTCGGACGCCGACTGGCTTGGCATGGAGGCCGCGCTGGAAGAGGCACGTATCGCCGCCCTGACTGGAGAGGTTCCGGTAGGTGCGGCGATTGCCTTGGAGGGGGCGGTGATCGCCCAGGGCCACAACCAGACCGTTCGCCTGAATGACCTCACGCAACACGCCGAGATCATCGCCATAAGACGCGCTCTCGCCTCACTTCATATCGACCGGTTGGAAGGAGCCACTCTCTACGTGACGCTGGAGCCGTGTGCCCAGTGTGCTGGAGCCATAGTCCTGGCGCGCGTGAGGCGAGTCCTATTTGGCGCGTACGACCCGAAGGCGGGCATGGCCGGTAGCGTAGAAGACTTGCTGCGACACACGCGACTCAACCATCAGCCGGAAGTGCGCGGCGGAGCAATGGCCGGCGAATGCGGGGAACTGTTGACGGAGTTCTTTCAAAAGCAAAGGGGAGCGGGGAGCGGGGAGCGGGGAGCGGAATGACAGGGAGCCAGGAGCTGGGAGCTGGGAGCGGAAACCGCAGCCACTCTGTACTTCTTGTCTGGGGCGGGGGGTGTGGTCCGCTCCCTGCTCCCCGCTCCCCGCTCCCCCGATACTACTGGACACCAGCTCTCCTCTTGTTGTTGGCAACACTAACAACCACTTCCTGTGCCAAATCCTCCAGTGTCAGCTCGGCTCCTCCTCCTGGAATGGACATATCCGGCCGCTATGAGTGGCGTGATGCGTTCGACGTCAACACCGGATGCCTGGTGCAGATCTTCTGGCAGGACGAAGAGTACCGTGGTTGGGTAACGACGGATCAGGATACGACCGTGGAGTGTCCCTGGCGCGGCTACGAGCTTCGTGAGGTGGAGTTCCAGGGCGGTCAGGTGAGGCTGTCGGTGGTTTGTCCCAGGGCCGGGTGTCCCGATGCCATTGCGCGAGGCGGAGCGGAGTATCTGCTCGACGTCGTCCCGGCGTTCTTCATCTCCGGTCGACTGATGGGAGGATCACAGGTTTGGCGAGGCTCTCCTCGCTGGGCTAAGATGACGTTGGTGCCACGAGGAACGGGGAGCTGGGAGCGGGGAGCAGATAGACAGGGAGCTGTGAGCGGAGAGCGGAATGTTTTAGCTTGACTTTCCGGTGCGCAAGTTGGGGCTTCGGAGCAGGCCGTACAGGGCGCCGATTGTCTTGTCTGCGGACTCTTTCAGAAGGTTGACTTTCTCGGCGGGTGAGTACTCCAATTCGGCGGCTGTGTTGAGCATAGCCTCAGCTTCGGCGGCCGAGCCTATTCTCAGTGTCGACGAAACAGTGGTAGTGTGCTCAGCGCGTACCCTTCCACGATGTTTGCGTCTACGGAGACTGCAGCTCGCCGAAACTGGTCGAACAGAGCCAGAGCGCGGGGGTGGAAATGCTGATCGGTCGTTCTGTGTCCGTCGATCAACAGCGAGTGAGCGTGCTGCCACGCCACCAGTGAGCGGTACTTGTTCACATGTCCAAGCTACGGAGCCCAATCGAAAATGTTTAGTCGAATTCACGCGCACCGGAGCTTTCTATCGCATCCGTCTGCTCCCCGCTCCCTGCTCCCCGTTCTTCCACTCCCTGTCGTTCGCCGCTTCCTCCAACTACCTTAGTTCCGTAATCTTCCAAGGAGCCCCGCATGTCCCTCCGACGTTTAGTACCTGTCTTCATGTTCGCAGCCGTCGTTGCGATCCCAAGCATCGTGGCCGCGCAGGTGGCGCAGGAAGCCGTTGATCTCTCCGTGATCGAGCAGATCCGTGAAGAAGGTCTCGAGCGGTCGCAGATGGACCCAATGGCCCAGCATCTGACAGATGTCATTGGCCCTCGGCTCACGAACTCACCTGGCATACGGCACGCCAGGGAATGGATCGCTGAGAAGTTCACCGAGTGGGGTCTCCAGAACATCAACGCCGAAGCCTGGGGCGAGTTCGGGCAGGGTTGGTCGCGCGAGCATTACAGCGGGCAGATCCTGACGCCGTACGTACAGCCATTGCACGCTCAGGCTGCGGCTTGGACCGGCAGCACGAACGGTCCTGTGACTGGGCAGGTGATGATCGTCAAGGCCGACAGCGTGAGCGATCTGGAGCAGTACCGTGGCCAACTGGCCAATGCGTTCATCCTGCTGGACGAGCCACGGGACATCGATCCCGAGTGGGAGCAGTGGGATCGCCGGTTCACGGTCGAGGAGTTGCTCACCCCGGTGGAGCCTTCCCAGGGTGGCGGCGACTTCACCCCGGCGCGAAGGGCGCAGTTCATGGAGATGCGGCGTCGTATGCGGGAGATGCAGGCCGCTCGCACCGAGTTTCTGATGGGGGAGGGAGTGGCCGGTCTGCTGTCGCGCTCGTCGCGCAACTACGGCATCCTGCGGAGCACTTCGAATCAGGCAGGCCGTGACCCCGAGAATCTCGTACCGCTGCCGCAGCTGATTCTGTCGGCCGAGCAGTACGGTCAGATCTACCGTAACGTGGAGCGTGGTGTGCCGGTCGAGCTCGAGGTGGACGTCCGGAACCAGTTCCACCCGGACGATCTCAACGGGTACAACTTACTCGCCGACATTCCGGGCAGTGACAAGTCGGACGAGTACGTTATGATCGGCGCCCACCTGGACTCGTGGTACTTGGGGAGCGGTGCCGTGGACAACGCCGCGGGCTCGCTCGTCATGATGGAGGCGATGCGGATTCTCAAGGCTCTCGATATGCAGCCGCGTCGCACCATCCGGATCGGCCTCTGGAGCGGGGAAGAGCAGGGCCTACTTGGCTCGAGAGCCTGGGTCGAGAACCACGCCGACCTGAACAACAAGATCTCGGCGTACCTCAACTTCGACAACGGCACCGGCAAAATCCGCGGGGTGTACACACAGATGAACGACGGTGTGATTCCGGTGTTCGAGCAGATTTTCTGGCCGTTCCGCGACTTGGGCGTCGTGTCGGTATGGCACCGCAACACTGGCGGCACCGACCATCTGGCATTCGACGGGGCAGGGATACCGGGCTTCCAGTTCATCCAGGACCCGATCGAGTACAGCCAGCGCAACCACCACACGTACCTCGACACCTACGATCACATGCTGATCGAGGACCTGATGCAGGCCGCGGTGGTCGTGGCAGCAACCGCATACAACTTGGCCATGCGTGAAGAGATGTTGCCGCGGAAGGAAGCGCCGATTCCGTAGTTGCATGGAGCTGGGAGCCAGGAGCGGGGAGCGGAGCCCCTGCTCCCTGCTCCCTGCTCCCTGCTCCCCGTTCTTCTGCTCCCCGCTCCCCGCTCCCTGCTCCCATCACCTGAAACCATCCAATCCCACCTGCGTATTGTCTACAAGTCAGACTCTGTCGACAAGAGCTACCTATGACCAAGAGACAATCGATCCTCGGAGAATTCGAGCAGCTGGTGCTGCTGGCCATACTCCAGCTCGATCACGAGGCCTACGGGCCGAACATCAGCGAGGAACTGGAGACCAAGGCCGGGCGACGGGTTTCGCGCGGGGCCCTCTATTCCAGCCTCGACCGGTTGGAGCAGAAGGGGCTGCTCCGTTGGAAGATCGAGGCTGCGACCTCGGCCCGCGGAGGTCATCCCAAGCGGCACTTCGAGGTGACGCGGCCGGGAATAGCTGCCCTGCGTGAGTACCGCAAGGCACTCACCAACCTGTGGGCTGGACTGGAAGAGGTCATCGGGTGACGCGGCCTCCGTCGATCGCCGAGTCGCTGCTGCGACGGGTGCTTCCGAGCGACGCTGCGGGTCGCAGCGTGTTGGGTGATCTAATGGAAGAGTACCAGAGACGTGCGGACAGGAACGTTGGAGCGGCGCGTCGCTGGTACTGGCGCGAGGCGCTCGCAGTCGTTGCGCACAGGGTCAGGAACTGGTTCACCGAGACAGCACCAGCAGAACGGCTGTATGAACAGTCAGGAAAGGGAGACGGCATGTTGAAGCGGATCTGGTCGGACCTGCGGTTTGGAACGAGAACGCTGCGTCGTACGCCGGGATTCACCGCAGTAGCAGCAGTGACTTTGGCTCTCGGCATCGGTGCCAATACGATGATCTTCAGTGTTGTTAACAGTGTGTTGCTCAATCCGCTGCCGTACCACGACTCCAATCGTCTGGTAGGCATTTGGCACACGGCACCCGGTTTGGGCTATGACCAGTTCGGTAT
Source organism: Gemmatimonadota bacterium (assembly GCA_039588335.1). Taxonomy (GTDB): domain Bacteria; phylum Gemmatimonadota; class Gemmatimonadetes; order Gemmatimonadales; family GWC2-71-9. The sequence goes on from JBDGZZ010000136.1 coordinate 9,216, forward strand.
TTCTCCCGGCATCTTCCTCCAGTACGTCGAACAGAACGACGTATTCGAGAAAGCGGCCATCTTCACGAGCACACAAGGGAACCTGACCGGCGACGGCGACCCTGAGCGTCTGCCTGGGGCGATCGTGTCACGCAGCTTGCTGGAAGTGTTGGGTGTTCCACCTGCGCATGGTAGGAACTTCGTAGAAGAGGAAGACCTTCCCGACGGGCCCCACGCCGTGATCGTGAGCTACGGGTTGTGGAGCAGGAGGTACGGGAGTGATCCCAACCTCATTGGACAGTCGATCAGGCTCAACGGAGAGGCATACCCGGTCGTCGGCATCATGCCCGAGGGTTTCAGTTTTCCAGACCCAGAAGCCGAGTTCTGGCTGCCGGCAGCCCTCGACCCCGTTGAGGCTCCGGCCGGAGCATTTTCATGGAATGCGATCGCCCGACTGAAGCCGGGGATAGACGCGGAACTGGCGCAAGCGAGATTCGTACCACTGGTCTCACGTCTCAAGGAGACTTACGCCGATGAATCGCAGTTCGTTGGCTTTCTCGAGGCCGGACAGTTTGCGGCACTAGTGCATTCGTTCAAAGAGGAAGTCGTTGGTGACTTGCAGCGCCCTTTGTGGATCCTGCTAGGAACAGTCGGTTTCGTGTTGCTGATTGCCTGTGCCAACGTGGCGAATCTGTTCTTGGTGCGAGCCGAAGGACGAAGTCGAGAATCAGCCGTGCGCACGGCCCTCGGCGCACGTCGTTGGGTGCTGGCCCGCCAATACTTGTCGGAGGCGGTGTTACTTGCCGGCGTCGGTGGGTTACTCGGCCTGGGCTTCGCCCAAATCGGAGTGTCAGCGCTCGTGAGCGCGGCACCGGCCAATCTGCCTCGAATCGACGAAGTAGTCATTGACGCGTCGGTGCTGGTGTTCACGTTCGCCGCAACACTGGTGTCTGCTCTGCTGTTCGGGATGGCGCCGGCGCTCAAACAGGTGTCGCCGGCCCTGTTGAGCTCTCTGATCCAGAGTGGCGCCCGGACTTCGGCTGGTCGAGAGCGACAGCTCGTGCGGAACGCTCTGGTCGTGGCGCAGACGGCGCTGGCGCTCATCCTCTTGATCGGTTCAGGACTCCTGGTGAAAAGCTTCTGGGAGATCCGCAATGTGAACCCCGGCTTCGATGCACAGGACGTGCTCACATTTCGCTTGACGCTGCCCGGCGCCGAGTACAGCGAGGCCACACAAGTTGCCAGCTTCCATCAGCAGCTGCTCGATCGTCTTTCCGGTTTACCAGGGGTTGAGGCGGTAGGAGGAACAGACAATCTACCGCTGGCCGGCTCGAAGAGTGGCACGGCTTTCTTGATTGAAGACCAGCCCGTCCTGGAAGGAGAGCTTCCACCGATTATCTGGTACACGGCGACTGCACCGGGTTACTTCGAAACCATGAAGATTCCGATGGTTGCGGGGCGGGGCTTCGACCGGAGCGACAACGAATCCCGGTTGGGGACCGTTGTCGTGAGTGCACCTCTTGCCGAGCGGATGTGGCCTGGAGAGGACGCGATAGGCAAGCGGCTCAAGTTCGCTAGCGACTCGGCTCCGTGGCTGACCGTGATAGGTATTGCGGGAGGCACTCGCGACCTCGGACTTCGTGAGGATCCTATCGAACTCATCTACCATCCCATGGTAGGCCCGAGGGGTGACGACGGCTGGACGACAAACTCACTGACGTATACGGTGCGGGCTCAGAACACGTTGGCGTTGCTTCCTACCATCCGTTCGAGGATCGCCGAGTTGGACGCAACGCTACCCATCGCTGCGATTGAACCGATGGAACAGATCGTGGCGCGATCGGTGGCCAGGCTTTCGTTCACGATGTTGGCCTTGGTTGTAGCGGCAGTGATGGCTCTGTTACTCGGTGCGATCGGACTGTACGGCGTCCTGTCATACGTCGTCAGTCAGCGGACCCATGAGATCGGGGTGCGACTCGCGCTCGGGGCGGATCCGAACAGAGTGCGTAGCATGGTCGTGTGGCAGGGAGCACGAATAGCGGGAACCGGCCTCATCGTTGGTGTGGCAGGTGCAATAGCGCTTACACGATTCCTGCAGACCCTGTTGTTTGCCACGCCGGCGCTCGATCCGGTTGCATTCGGTGCAACCTCGGCACTGCTGCTGATGGTGGGTCTCATGGCGAGCTACAT
>JBDGZZ010000137.1:0-13501 GCA_039588335.1 Gemmatimonadota bacterium
GCACTGGTCCGTCCATGGGCCATTGCAGCGTTCCGAGGTCGGCTTCACTGATGCTTCCTTCGAGGTCGGTGCGGGCGCCCCGAGCAATAGCCCGGCGCCGCTCGTCTTCCAGAGCGGTGAGGAGGCTCCCGAGCGCGTGTTCAGCAGTGGCAAGCGAGTCGATGCGAGAGGCGGCGGCGAGCTCTGATGCCCTGGTCTGGCGCAGAGTGTTCTGGCGTTGCTGCTCCAGGATCACGAACCGCTGGAGTTCTTGACCGCGCTGCTGCCGCTGCTGTGACAATGCGCTCTGCGCTGTCAGCTGTTGCCTTCTCTGAATAGTGATTCGTTCCGTCAGCTGCTCGATCTCTTGCGCGAGTGCCTGATCCTGGCGGGTGACCAGCTCCAGGTACTTGTATCGGCTCAGCAGATCGCCAAACGACTCTGCGGCCAGCAGGACCTCGAAGGCCCAGAGCGAACCACGCTTGTAAATCTCTGACAGACGACGTTGCAGCACGGCATTCGTTTCGGCCAAAGCGTCCTGTGCGAGCATCAACTCCATGGTGACGGTGTCGAGCTGGCTGGTCATGGAGACCATCTGCCGATCTAGCTCGTTGACGACACGGTTTGTCAGGTTCTTCTGCTGCTCGATGTTTCTGATCTCTGTAGTAATGTCGCGGGCGCGTCCTCGGAGGTTCCCGAGCTGGTCTTCGAGCTCTTCCCGCTCTCGGCGAATTGAATCGAGTCGCAATTGGTTGGCGCGGATTCGCCTGTCGAGATCGCCCTGCGTGTGAGCTGGTGCGGTGTAGATGAGCAGGCACCCCACCGCGATGGCGAGTCCTGCTCGTGCGGTGCGGAAGGTCGGAACGTGGCTCAACTCGGCTGCACCCGACCTAGGTGGCGGCCGACGCTCATTGCACTCGCCAGGAATCCCAGCGCCGTGCCGAATGCCATGAGCAGCAGGCCTTGCTGGACAGTGAAGAACGTCGCGCGGAACATCTGGTTTACGGCTGCGAAAGCGGCGTAATTGAGTCCGACTGCGCAGACTCCACCGAGGGCGCCCTTGATGAGGCCGTCCAGCAGGAATGGGCGTCTCACGAAACCGTCTGTGGCCCCAACCAGTCGCATGATAGCTATTTCGCGGCTGCGGTGAAGAACGGCCATCCGTACTGTGGTCCCGATGATGATGATCGATGCTACCGCAAACGCACTGCCGATCACCAGTCCCACCACAGTCGCTATGTTGCGCAGCCGGTCTAGCTTCTCAATCCATTCCCGCCCAAACCTGATGTCCTCCGCAAACCGGAAACCGCGTAGCCACTCAGCTACACGTCCGACGTGCTCGCTGTCGCGGAACCCTGGAAGCAGGGTTACTTCTATCGATGCGGGCAAGGGATTTTGGGCGAGGTCGTCGAATATGCGAAACTCGGTGAGTTGCTGCTGGGCTCGAACGAGAGCTTCTTCCTCCGAGACGTATGAGGCCGATTCGACACCCGGGAATGCCTGGATGTCGCCCAGAGCCACGGTGATCACTTCGATCGGCGTGCCGCGCACCAGGTAGGCAACTACCTCGACTCGCTCCTCGACTTCTCCGATCGTCTCCCTGAGATTGAGAGCAACCAGACCAACGAGTCCGACCACGAACAATGCGAATGCAATAGTCGTTACCGACAATGCGGATAGCACGGGGGCACGTCGAAACGAGAGTACTGTCTCCCGCAGGATCAGTCTCATTTGGCCACCGCTCCTGCCTCGGACTCATCCACCGCCGAGTCGTAAACGACTGCACCTTCCTGAAGTTCGATGGTTCTGTACGATGCCTGCCGAACCATGGCGAGGTCGTGTGTAGCCATCACCACTGCGGTGCCATTGGCGTTGATGTCGCGTAGAAGCTGGAACACGCCTCGTGTCGCCCGCTCATCGAGGTTGCCGGTCGGCTCATCAGCGAGCAAGACGAGCGGATCGTTCACGAGCGCACGTGCGATCGCAACGCGCTGCTGTTCGCCTCCTGAGAGTTCTCGGGGGTATGCTGCAGCCTTGGCGGCCAGCCCGACCTGAGTCAGAACCCGCATGACCTTGGGTGCAATGACGGTGCGGCGGGCGCCCGTCACTTCCAACGCAAAGGCGATGTTTTCTTCCGCCGTGCGGTCCTCCAATAGCCGGAAATCTTGGAAGATGATCCCCAGCCTGCGCCGCAGTTTCGGTATATCTCGCCGCTTGAGACTCTCGGTAGTGAAGCCCGATACGCGTACTTCACCGGAAGTAGGCAGCTGATCGGCGTAGATCAATCGGAGGACCGTCGACTTGCCGGCTCCCGAGTGGCCGGTGAGGAACGCGAACTCCCCTTTCGCTAGGTGGAACGAAACGTCCTTGAGCGCCAGAGAGCCCGTGCGGAACGACTTGAAGGCCTTGTTGAAACGAATCACGGTTACAGGTGTTCGAACGCCGCCTCGAAATCGGCTATTATGTCCTCTACATCTTCGATACCCAGACTTACGCGCACCAGTCCTTCTGAGATTCCCTGCTCGGCGAGTTCCTCGGCCGACAAGCTGGCGTGTGATGTGAATCGCGGGACCGATACGAGTGTCTCGGTGCCTCCCAGGCTCGGTGCGTGGGTCGCGACACGCAGGTGCTGCAGAATTGTCTGCGTGGCCTCTGCTCCACCATTGACCACGATCCCCACCATTCCGCCGCAACCTTGCAGCAATCCCGTCACGACCTGGTGATCGGGATGACTCTCCAATCCCGGATAATGAACTTGTTCTATGGCTGGATGCCCTTCTGCCCACCGTGCAAAGGCATCTCCATTTTCGTTGTGCCGCTCCATCCGCACTACGAGTGTCTTCAGCCCCCGTTCCACCAGCCACGCTTGATGTGGATCGATGGCCGGCCCCCAAACAGTCATCAGCCTCCGGACTTCGTCCACCACGGGTTGGTCGCTGGCGACAGCGCCGGCGATTACGTCCGAATGCCCGTTCAGGTACTTGGTGGCACTGTGGATCACGATGTCTGCACCGTGCTCGAGCGGCCGGCAGTTGACCGGAGTGGCGAATGTCGAGTCCACCAGTAGTGTTATGCCCAACTCGCGGCAGAACGACGCCAAGTAGTCGATATCAACCACTCGCATGAGGGGGTTCGTCACGGCTTCGACGAACACTGCCCTGGTGTTCCGTTGTAAATGGCGTCGCCAGTTACGCGGGTCGGATGGGTCCACGTAGCTCACTTCGATACCCAACCGGTGGAACTCTTCGGCAAAGAGCCTGCGTGTCCCTCCGTAGATCCACTGGCTGGACAGCAGGTGGTCTCCCGGGTGTAGCACGGATAGATGTGCTAGGGCTGTCGCTCCCATTCCGCTGCCAAGAAAGATGGCTGCTTCTGCGCCTTCCAGGGCAGCGAGGCGGGTCGCTATGGCTATCTGATTGGGGTTGTTGCCGTATCGGGTATAGACGATGCCATCGGGAGATCCGACCTGATTGGCAAAGGTGCTACTCTGGTAGATCGGCGACACCACCGGGCTGCTGACCGGCTTCTGTTGAGGCTCGCCGTGGATTGCTCGGGTGGAGAGACCTCCCGGCAGCTTGCTCATTACGCAGTCAGCGTCCGGTATCCACCGGCTTCAATTTGTACCAGCCGCCGCTCCAACAGCTCATTCAGTGCCCGGTGTGCTGCATCGTGTGAGAGTTCGAGCCGTGCGGCTACCTCGGTTGCCGCAGTGGTGGGTCCGTTCTCCATCACCGCCCGAAATGCTCTCTTCACGGTTTCTTCGAGAGGACCAAGCAGCTGTTGTTGTCCGTCGCGATCCTCTGTGACGACGGCCATGCCGTGGCGTTCCAGAACCAGAGTGATGGCTTCGCAATGGGCCTCCGTCACACCGCGCAGCAGGAAATAGCGGGCGTGGCCATAGTCCAACAGGAGCTTGCCCACGATCTCGTCGGCACAGGAGATGTCGAGGCACCCTACGGCTCCGAAGTCGATCACCGCGACTTGGCTGCCATCAGCCCTTCCCAGCACCTCTTCGATTCCATTGCGTACCGCGCGCCCCGTATGCCGGGTTACCAGATCACCGTATCCGGTCGATACCGTACGATGAAGGATCGATTTCAAGTCTATGTTGTCCACTCGTCACTCTGCTTGGTGAGCCGGTATGATTTGAAGCATCTGGCTGCCCGGGAAGGGAGGCAGACCGTCTGCAAGTGGGATGTCGTCATCCCAGGTCGGAACGATAGCGATACGTGCTGCCCCGCTGCGAATGCTGAATTTACCATCCCAGCGGTTGAGGTAACGTCGTATACCTCCCAGCCCCTGGCCGCGGCCCGGATCTCGGAAACGGCTCGCCCCCTGGATAAGAGCCGCCTCCAGCGCGGTCGCGTCGCTCCAACGATCGCCGTAGCGGCCGGCTTGAGTCGCCTCGAGGGAACGGCGGAACCCCATCCCTGCATCCGCCACGGCGATGACTACTACTCTGCGCCCTAACCTGCGGCGCCAGTAGTAGGTCTGGACGGCGACCCAGCCGGACGTGCCGGCATGCTCTACAATATTCTGACACGCCTCCGAAAGCGCCATACCAAATCCCATAGTGGCCTTCGGGTCGAGTCCCAACTCACCCGACAGGATGGCTGCTGCTCTCTCCTGGATCAGGCTGACCACTCCATGGACGTCGTCGGCCACCCGCACCGGCGTGATCTCCAGCAGCACTTCTGAGGATCGGCTCCCCGACACCCGGGGGATCTTGCCATGGATTTCGAACCACTCTCCGGCGAACTCAAAGAACCCGGTGCGGCCCCAGTAGTGCACAACGTCCTTGTCGGTCGGGATGGTGAGTTGTGGGCGGGGGCTACCACGCTCGACAGCCGTCTGCCCGGCGACAAGCAAGCCCAATAGGCCGAAGGGGGATGCCCACTGCACCGCGTGTGCATCGAACAGGAGGCGGCTCTCATCCGGGTCGCCGAACGCCTTGGCGAACTGGTCGAACGACCTGTCGTCGAAGTGGGGTGGGAGTTCGACCACTCTGGTCATTTGCGCACTATCTCTCCGCGGAGATGGTACTGAAGGTAAGAGGCGCCGCGATAGGAGAGGTTTCGGGCCGCGAACTCGTTGGCTTTGCGAATGGCTTCCTCCACCTCCCGGTCACCTACGAGACAGGAAGTTATTGTTGCTCCGAACACGTCTCCACAGCCGGTGGGATCCAGTGCGTCAGCTGCCGAGGCAACTGGGATCCTCGAGGTACTCACCGTGCCCGCATCTCGGTCTCCTCGACGACTCTCCAGGAAACGGAAACCAGGTGCCGCAAAGTAGACGGCGCCGAGGGGCCCCAGGGTGACTATTAACAGCCCCACGCCCGCGCCCAGCGCCCCAGCGGCAACCGCCATTGGATCGTTTCCTACCAGGGCCATTTCGTCTTCGTTGAGTTGAACGGCGTCGAAACAGGAAAACCATCCGAAGACGTCGTCGAGCGTCTCGGGAACGCGAAGCCCGTCTCTTCCCACTCCGAGGAAGAGTGAGTGGAGATCTGCGTATATCGGTCCGTCAAATGCCTGTCTCAGACACTGGGCTGTCTCGAGCTGCATTTCGAAACCGGAGATGAAGTTCACGTAAAGAGCGTCGAGGTCCTGCACCATCGGGCCTAACTCACCCCAGGTCCAGGGTGGGACACCACCGGATAGCCGTTCTGCTACACGTTCAAGGTCCTGGTATCTGAGAGTGACCCGATTGTTCGGCTCCGGTACCTCAACGAAGCGCCCGGCCGCCGCCCGATGGGTCACTCCGGCCAGAAACTCATTGGCTCGGGGCGCCAAGTCGCTTCCCACCTTGATCAGTGGGACGATCTCCCACTCGGAGGGGAGTGCTGCTTCCAACGCTGCCAGGGCGTAGCTGATTCCGCCCCACTCTTCGACCGGCTCGGTTTCCGCGCCGCGACCGAAGATGGTGTCCCACACCATCGTCCCCACCACCCCTAGGCGTTTCATTCCCTTGCCCGAGTCTGGGCGTTGAATGAAGCAACGGCGCCGTACACGCCGGCGGTTCCCGGGAGAGTGCCTGCAACGATGCGGCACGCCTCCACAGCGGGAGCGAACGCGCGGCGCCGTACTTGGTTGTACAGCGGTTCGAAGAGATGATCACCTGCCAGGGTGACTCCGCCGCAGATTACCACCGTATCGGGGTTGAAGATGTTGACCAAGTTTGCGATGGCTCCGCCCAGGAAGTGGGCCGTCTCCCTGATCACATCGAGACAGAATGTGTCGCCGTCCCGTGCCGCCTCCGACACAGTTCGCGCCGTGATGCGTGCAAGGTCGCCGCCAACATACTCGGGGAGTTTTGACGGCGCCCCTGCCTCTAGGCCTTCCAACGTGCGTCGTGCGATCGCAGGGCCGGACGCGTAGGCCTCGAGACAGCCATAGTTTCCGCAGTTGCAACGCCGCCCGGTCTGGTCGATGGTGGCGTGTCCTATTTCGCCGGCAACGCCGCTGGCACCGTGGAATATCTCCCCGTCCAGAACGATGCCTCCGCCGATTCCGGTGCCGATGGTGAGACCCAGCACGACCTCACCGCCCTGTGCAGCCCCTCGCCACCACTCACCCAGCACGGCGCAGTTTGCGTCGTTGTCGAGAGTGGCCGGGAGTCCCACGGCTTTGCTCACGCGATCTCGCAGAGGCATGTTGGTCCAACCCAGGTTCGGCGTCATCAATACCGTACCGCTTTCAGTATCCAGCGGACCGGGAGAGCCAATGCCTACGCCGACTATTTCGATGTCGGTGCCCAGTTCCTTTCGAGCTGACGCCAGCGATGCCAAAACCAGTTTCGTGATCTGGTTGACCACCGCGTCGGGTCCACCATTGATGTCGGTTGGCTCTGTCATCTTCCCGTACAAGTTGCGGCCGTCTTCGGGCACTGTGCCGACTACGACGTTGGTGCCTCCGACGTCGACGCCTACTACGTAGCTCATATGACCCTCGGTTTGTCGGCCCACAGGGCGATAAGGAACATCGATTTCCTACTCAACTTGTAACACTGCAAGAAAAGCCTCCTGAGGAATCTCGACCGTCCCGACTTGCTTCATTCGTTTCTTTCCTTCCTTCTGCTTCTCGAGGAGCTTGCGTTTCCGCGTAACGTCACCCCCGTAACACTTTGCTGTTACCTGTTTGCGGAGGGGCCGAATAGTAGTCCTTGCAATTACTTTCGATCCGATCGACGCCTGAACGACCACCTCGAACAACTGTCGCGGGATGAGTTCTTTGAGTTTCGATGCGATCTTCCGTCCCCAATCAAACGCCTTGTCGTGGTGGATGATCACACTAAAAGCATCGATCGGATCTCCGTTTATCAGCATGTCCAGCTTCACGAGACGGCTCTGCCGATAGTCGGCGAACTCGTAGTCCATGGCAGCATAACCGCGCGAGACGGTCTTCAACCGATCGTAGAAGTCGAGAATGATCTCTGCCAGTGGGAAAGCCCATTCGAGCTGTACCCGTGTGGTGTCCAGGTAGTGCATTCCCAGATACTCGCCGCGTCGGTCTTGGCCTAGTTTCATGATGGCGCCGATGAAGTCCGATGGCGTCGTGATCCGGGCCTTCACGTACGGTTCCTCGACGTGATCCACACTCGAGCCCGTGGGCATCTTGGACGGATTCTCGATCAGCTCGGTCTCTCCGTCGGTGAGATGAACGTGGTACTCAACGTTGGGGACCGTTGTGATCAGATCGAGGCCGAATTCACGCTCCAACCGCTCGCGCACGATGTCGAGATGTAGCAGGCCCAGAAAACCACAACGAAATCCGAACCCCAATGCCACCGACGTTTCGGGCTCGTAATGCAGAGAAGCGTCGTTCAACTGTAGCTTCTCCAGTGCATCCCGCAGTTCTTCATACTGATTGGCGTCGGTAGGGTATAGCCCTGCAAAGACCATCGAGTGAATCTCGCGGTAGCCGGGCAGCATCTCCTCAGCCTTGCGTGACGCATCCAGCACGGTATCACCGACACGGGTTTCGCCTACACCCCTGACGTTGGCCACGAAGTAGCCGACTTCGCCCGCCTCCAGTCGGCCGGCCGGTCGCTGGTCGAGCTGCAGATAGCCTACCTCAGCGACTTCGTACCGATCGGCATCGTGGGAACCGAATGCGATCTCTACACCCTTGGCGATACTGCCGTCGACTACGCGGATACTGGGAATTGCACCCCTGTACCGATCGTAGTAGGTGTCGAAGATGAGTGCCCGAAGCGGAGCATCCGGGTCGCCACCGGGTGGGGGCACACGCTCGATCACGGAGTGTAGCAGTTGTTCCATCCCCGTGCCTTCCTTTGCAGACACGCGGAGGATGTCTGATACGTCGACTCCCAGCAGCTCTTGCAGTTCATCTGACCGCCTGTCCGGTTCAGCTGCCGGCAGGTCGATCTTGTTCAGCACCGGAATGACCTCGAGGCCAGCATCCAGGGCCAGAAAGAGATTGCTGACCGTCTGCGCCTCTATACCCTGACTGGCATCCACAACCAACACCGCACCCTCACAGGCGTTGAGTGATCTCGATACCTCGTAGGTGAAGTCGACGTGGCCCGGAGTGTCGATGAGGTTGAGTTCGTATTCGTCGCCGTTCATCGCGTAGTTCATGCGTACGGCGTTGAGCTTGATCGTGATGCCCCGCTCGCGTTCCAGATCCATGGTGTCCAGCACCTGAGCGCGCATTCGCCGGCTCTCGAGCGTACCCGTCAGCTCGATCAGCCGGTCGGCGATCGTGGATTTGCCGTGATCTATGTGGGCAACTATGCAGAAATTTCGTACTCGGTCCTGGTGCATGGGGCCAAATATACCACCGCTCTCAACCCGACCGCCGGCGGTAGCTTGCCACCCAGGCCATCATCGGTGTGGTAGGGCGGTCAGGTCCAATCCACCGTCCGACCTGACCGGCCTACTCGCTAGCGCTTTAAGGCGTCCCCCGCCTCACGATCTGGTTGTAACTGTCCGGGTCCCACTGCGGTCGTTGGTCTGCGTTAGCCACCTCCAGACCGAGGTAGAACATCAACTGCACGATCCGAGCTTCCTTGTCGGCGTCGATCTTGTCGACGGAATCGCTTGGCCGGTGGTAGTCAGGGTGCGTTCCGTTGAAGAAGAAGAGGATTGGGACACCTCGGCGAGCGAAGTTGTAATGATCCGATCGGTAATAGAAACGCTCGTCGGGCCAGACGTCGTCTATGGCGGTCATGCCCAGTTCAGGGTGCTCGCCATTGACCTGGTTCAGGGTCTCACCGAGGTCGGAGTGCTCCTTTCCGATCACGACGATCGTGTCGGGCCAATTCCGGCCAACCATGTCCGCGTTCAGGTTCGCCACAACATCACTCAGCGGCACGGTGGGGTTCTCAGCGAAGTGAGCGCTGCCCCAAAGGCCCCTTTCTTCGCCACTCACCAGCAAGAAGATCATCGAGCGCTTGGGCCGGGGATTGAGCATTGCAAAGGCCTCTGCCGCCTCCATCACTGCCACGGTTCCTGAAGCGTCATCATCCGCACCGTTGTAGATGCTGTCCCCATCCACGGCGCGCCCCACACCCACGTGATCCATATGGCCACTGTACAAGACGTACTCATTCTTGAGTTCCGGGTCGCTACCCTCGAGGACTCCCACCACGTTTGGAGCGCGGCGCTGTATCACGTCCCGTGTCGCGGTGATGGTAATGGTGAGGGCGTCCACGGGATGGGCCGCGGGCGCTCCCTCAGTCGAGACATAGCCACCGGCACCCAGCAGCTCCTGCGTGGACGACTGCCGGGACATCAAGAGCGGAATCCCACCCGGGGATTCAACTACTTGTCCGGTTACAATCCTTCTTCCCCGACCCTGCCGCGCAAAGAAACGCCAGGTACCGTCGGGGATGTCGGCCAACAGGATTATGGCAGCCGGATTCTCCTGCTGGACAGCTGCCAGCAGCGTCTGGCTCTCCTCTGACAAACCTCTCTGGCCCGGATCGTACTTGGCAGCCTGGACCACTATCGCGCCCTCCAGTGACAAAGCTCCAGCGGGCGTTCCCGAGCCATTCACGATCACCGTCGGGCCGGTGACAGCTTCCGGGGCTGATCCGCCGCCGATCTGTACCACGCTCTGGCCGGCGGTGAGACTCCCCCCATCCGAAGTCGTTACACTGAGTGAAGTCAGTATCTCTATGACAGGGTAGTACTGGATATAGCTGCCGTCGTCGCCACCCGGAGTGAGTCCCATCCTGCGGAATTCCCCGGCTATGTACCGGGCAGTCATATCGAGACCGGGGCTCGGCGTATCCCGTCCCATCATCGAGTCGTCGGCGATGACTCCTATTCGGTGACGAACGTCCTCAGCTGTGATCGAGTTGATCGCACGGTTGATTCCGTCCGAACTCTGCGCAGCCGCGCTGATCGGAAAGAACAGACACGAATAGTACAACGGGAAGGGCAAAGATGTTGCGGTGCTCCCTTGTCCCAGGTCTGCCTACTGCGTCTTCCCCCGGCGTCTTACCACCCCGCCGGAATCGGGCTTGACCTTTTTGGGGTCGGCCTTGGCACGGGCCGCATTCCCTGGGTTCACCCTGCGCGCCGGGACCTGCTGAGTCGGTTTTTGCTCGACTTTCTGTGGCGGCTGGCGCCGCTCCAGCCTGGGCTGAACCCGGACCTTCGGGCCATTGCTCGGACTCGGGGCGTACCGGGCAGTTCGCCGGCCATCGCCGTTTGGGATCAGCTCCGCTATGGTCTTTCGTCGGCTACCTTCTTCAACCGTAACTGGCCGTCGTACGGGAGCCGGGACCGCTCCAACTCCACCCACATCACGCGCGGTGGTACGGGTTGAGGCAACGCGCCGCCCGTACGGATTAACCGGCCGCGCCCCGACGTTGGTCAAGAAGGATTCGCCGCTGGCCCACCGCCTGAACACGTACCGGGCCTCTACCCGCCGCGGTCTCACATATACGACTCGCGTACCAGCGTACGCCCTGGCCGGGTAGTAGTACGGATCGTCGTAAACCACGATCCTGAATTTGGCGCAGGAGTGCAGATAGGGATTCCAGGACGGATATGCTACATATGCGTGGCAATCGTAGCAGAGAAACCTCGGGTAGTCGTGCCTGCGACCTACTTGATACGGGTAGATGTCGTACGAGTATTCGTCATAGGCGGTGGCGGGAACGATGTGGTCGACCATGTCCATCAGCGCCACATACGGATCTCCGGTGATTCTTCCGTAGTAACCGATGTTACGGTAGTCCCAGTGATCGGACTCAACGAACAGGCGGTAGTCGAATGGAACGCGGCTCGCCACGGCAAAGATGTAACCGGTCCCGGGGTAGTCGTTGACGGTGAATGCGTAGCGGGCGTGCTCGAACGAGGGACTCCATACCTCGAGCCTGTGATCAGCCGGCACGAAGTTGTTGTGCCAAGGTCGCTGGGGATACAAAACCCGCACACGACCGTCAGTGTTCACGCGGAACACAGTTACAAAGGCGTCTTCTTTGGACTTGAACCACACATGCGCCCGATCGCCCTGCTCGAATACCTCGCCCGAGGTCCACACCTCGATGTATGGGCCATAATGAGGTGTCCGCTGCTCTGCTGGCTCACCGTCGTTGGGAACTCCCCAACCGGCTGCAGCTGTGAGCGACAGTGTCGCTGCGATTATCGCGGTTGTCATGCGAACACCTCCTGCCAGTACTGCGGTACGTCCCATATCTCACTTCCATCTGGAAGCACACTGCGTGCCATAGAGTCTGGCGGTTCAAGGTATTGATTTACAATGAGTTATGTGGCTAAGCCCGAGTTGCCACAACTGTCCGATGTCCTTTGGGGATGACATGTTCGAGGTGTTAGAATTGTTCTTGTCGACGGACACATGAGAGAGGCGCGGCCTTGGTGGAGTCAACGATTCGACGTCCCGATCTGTTGGACCCGTACACGATCGCCCAGCTTGGCGGAATTGAGCTGGTAGCTCGCGGTGTGGTCGAGGGGTTCCTTGCCGGGGCTCACCGATCGCCGTTTCACGGTTTCTCGGTTGAGTTTGCGGAGCACCGTCCGTATCAGCCCGGCGACGAACTACGCTACCTGGACTGGAAGATGCTGGCCCGGTCCGACCGGCTCTTCGTGAAGCAATTCGAGGAAGAGACCAACCTCAGGTCGATGATTGTGTTGGATGCTTCCGCCTCCATGGATTGGACGGGTGCCGAGGACAGGCTCAGCAAGTTGGACTACGCAAAACGGTTGGTCGCTGCCCTGTCGCTCATAATGCTGCGACAGCGAGATGCCACGGGGCTGATCGCTTTTGATGAGGTCGTGCGCGACGTGGTGAGAGCCCGGGCCCGCTCGGGGCACTGGTGGTCGATGGTTCGGGCGATTGAGCGATTGCAGCCCGGTGGGAAGACTGCGGCGGAGGCTGCACTGCGCATGGTGACCGACCTGCTGCGCCGCCGCGGCCTTGTCGTCTTCGTCTCCGATCTGTTGTTTGACCGGGAGTTGGCGCTCAAGACATTGCAGTACCTGAGGCATCGCGGGCATCAGGTAATGGTCTTCCACGTGATGGACCCTGCGGAGGTCACACTGGAAGGGCCGGCCGAAGCCCGGTTCGAGGATCCTGAGACTGGACTCACCGTCGTTGCTCGACCGCGGGAGCTCAGGTCGGTGTACAAGGAGACTGTGCAGCGGACGATCGATGCGTGGCGGTCTACATGCCGGGGCGGTGGGATCGATTACCATCACGTGTTGACCACGACTCCGTTTGGATACGTTCTGCGCCGCGCTACCGCACGGCGGACGCGGCTCGGGTGATTTCCTTTCTTCAGCCTCTGGCGCTATTCGCCCTGGCGGCAGCGTCGCTACCGACGCTGCTGCATCTTCTTGGTAGGCGGCTGCCGCCTATCGTGGTCTTCCCGGCCGTTCGCTACCTGACTGCGACCGAGCGGGAGCACAGCCGCCGTCTCAAGCTACGGAACTTGCTGCTCCTGATTCTGAGAACACTGGTGATCATTCTGTTGGTGTTTGCTGCGGCGCACCCGGTTGCCAGTGTTGGTGCGGGAGGAGCCCACCCTCCCACGGCAGTGGCCCTAATAGTGGACAACTCCCTTTCATCTGGTGCAGTGGTCGCTGGTGAGAGGACCCTGACCTCGTTGGTGGACGCCACGCGTGCCGTACTGGAGCGCCTCGGGTCCGGTGACAGGCTGTGGCTGGTGCTGTCCGATGGCGTCCCGCGGCGCCTCACACGCCTAGAGGCGGAAAGGGTGCTCGACGGCCTCGGTACGGCACCATCAAGGCTGGACCTGGGGGCGGCTGTCCGAGCTGCTGCACAAGCTGTGAGCGAGGACCCACTGCCCTGGAAAGAAGTCGTGTTGTTGAGTGACCTTCAGGCGAGTGCCATCTCTCCGGGAGTGCCGGTGGAGGTGAGTGTCCTGGTACTCGAGCCTCTCGATCCTCCGCCGAACCGCTGGGTTGACACCAGTTTCTCGGATCCGCCCATCTGGTCGCCGGGCGGAACCGTGGTGGCCGCGATCGCCGGATCGGGTGACGGTGCAACCCCAGTGAGGTTGTTGGCCG
>JBDGZZ010000137.1:13513-23900 GCA_039588335.1 Gemmatimonadota bacterium
CACGCGCAGTCGCCTCTCCGGGCGATCAGGTATCTCTGGCGGGCGCGCTTCAGGGGAGTGGTTGGCAGGCAGGCACAGTGGAACTGGATCCTGACGAGTTCCGGGCTGACGATCGCCGTTACGTTGCGCTGCGTTCAGCCGAGCCGGCACGTGCTGTGGCGGGTCCGGGGGCAGGTGAATTCGTAAGCGAGGCGCTGGCAGTTCTGCAGGCGGGTGGTCGAATTGCGCCAGGTAACGATGTGGTCCTGAGTGACCGGCCCACCCCTGGCGTGAGCGTGATATTCCCCCCCGCTGATCCTGCATTGATGGGAGCGCTCAACCGATCTCTTGCAGCACAGGGCATCGGTTGGCGGTACGCCGAGTTGGTGGAAGGTGAGTGGGAAATCTCTGGGCAGGCGGGACCGGCGATCGGTACAACCGTCCGGCGCCGCTACCGCATGGTTGGGGAGGGGACCGTAATCGCCGGAGCCGACGGGAACCCGTGGCTGGTGAGGCATGGTCGCTCCGTGTTGATGGGGAGCCGGCTGGAGCTGGAATGGACGGACTTGCCGGTCACGGCTGCTTTTATCCCCTTCGTCGATCTCCTGGTCAATCGCATCGCCGCCAGTGAGAGCTGGGTAGTCTCAGCTGCTCCCGCTGAGGTTTTCGACCTGCCCTCGGGAGTTGCGGAGATGGTGGGTGCCGGAGGATTGGTTCCGGTGAGTGCTGGCCGGATGGCGGCACCGCTCGAGCCGGGCGTGTATTTCCTGGTGGGGGCTGCCGGCGACACGCTGGGAGCGCTCGAGCTCAACTACGATGCTCGGGAATCGAGACTCGAATCAGCCGATGCAGCGACAATACGATCGCAGCTCGCCTCCAACGCGCAGATTCTCAATCGGGAAGATCTCGAGCATGTGTTGTTCCAGGGCGCAGAAAGGGCAGATCTAGCCGGTCTCTTCCTCGCCGCCGCGCTGGCTGGTGTGTTGGTCGAGTTCGCTGTGGCCAGCTGGCTGGGAACCGCAAGGCTCAAGGGCTGATGCTACCACAGATCTTGCGGAGTTTTCGTGAGCTTCCGGCCACACGAGGGCTCGCGAGGAATCTGCCTGTTCGCGCAAACCAGGCGGTGGTATCGGGGCTGCCCGGATCGAGCGGTGCGGTTCTCCTCGGCATGCTGAGCGAAGATCTGCCCCAGCGGACTTTCCTCGTGGTGGCCCCGACGCCGACTGAAGCTGAGCGGTGGTACGCCGACCTCGAAGTCTTGATGGGAGAAACGGCGCGGCTCTATCCGCAGCGGGAAGCCCTGGGCGAGGAGGAGCCGCACTTCGAGATCGCTGGTGAACGGGTAGAGACCATAGAGGCCTTGAACCGGGGGCACGCCCGCGTGCTGGTCACGACGCTGCCCGCAACGGCGGAACTGACGCGGATGGCGGGTGCCATAGCCGCTGCCCGGCTCACCGTGGCAAACGGTGATTCGCTCCCGATGGTGGGGATTATTGATGCACTCGAGGCGATGGGCTATGAACGCCGTCCTTCGGTGCTCGACGTTGCCCAGTTTGCCGTCCGCGGTGGCATCGTTGATGTGTACGGGTTCGGAATGGCCGGCCCGGCCAGGGTGGAGTGGTGGGGCGATGAGGTGATCTCGATTCGCGGGTTCGATCTCGATAGCCAGCGATCGGAGGGCGAGATCGTTTCGGCAACGGTGCTGCCGGTATCGCCTCCAGCTTCTCCCCAAGGAGGATGGGATGGACCTGATGCAGGAGACAGTCGGCAGTCCCTCCTCGACCTAATGCCTCCCGATTCCCTGGTTGTGGTAACCTCGGAGGTGGACGAGTCTGACATCCGCCGAGTCTGGGAGGATGCCGACCACCATCTTCGGATAGCGCGGCGCCGGGGAGAGGACGTCCCTGGCCGCGACGCCGTGTTTCTCTCCCCCGAGGAATGGTCTGCCATATGGAACTCGTTCGCCCGGCTCCAGATCCAGCCCTCATCCGAGTCACTCGATCAGTCATCCGCGGCCTTCAATCTCTTGCCACCGAGTGAAGTTGGCCGCGACATGAAGCGCCTGAGTCGTGTGGTGGCCTCGGGCCCCACTGTCATCCTGTGCGATAACGAGGGCCAGCTCGAGCGGCTCGAGGAACTGCTGTCCGATCCGGCCCGGCCGGGTGAACGGTTGTCGCCCAACCTGACGCTAGCCCTGGGATCGCTGAGTGGCGGTTTCGTCTTGCCTGACCTTACGGTGCTGACGGACCACGAAATCTTCCGGCGCGCGCGGCGCATCAGACGGCCACGCAGGTACCGGCAGGCGACCACTACAGCCGGTGTCGGATCCCTGACCCCGGGTGACTACGTAGTCCATTTGGAGCACGGCATCGGCATTTATCGGGGAATCCAGGTGATCGAAGTCGGCGGCGGCGCGACCATGGAGGTGGCGATTCTGGAGTATGAGGGGGGCGATAGGCTCAACGTCCCACTGTACGGATTGGACCAGGTGGAGCCCTATCGTGTGGCCGGCGATGACGAGACGCGAGCACCTCCCAAAATCGATCGCCTCGGCGGGACGCGTTGGAAGCGCCAGAAGTCCAAGACGCAAGCCTCCATACGCCGGCTGGCCACTGAGTTATTGGAGCTATATGCCAGACGGTCGATTGCGAAGGGGTTTGCCTTCCCACCCGATACGCGCTGGCAGCGGGAATTGGAGTCGTCGTTCCTCTACGAGGACACGCCCGATCAGCGAACGGCCACTGAGGAGACGAAGCGGGACATGGAACGGTCGCAACCGGCCGATCGGCTCGTAGTGGGCGATGTCGGTTACGGCAAGACTGAAGTAGCGGTCAGAGCAGCCTTCAAGGCGGTGCAGGCCGGGAAGCAAGTAGCGGTGCTGGTTCCGACGACAATCCTGGCCGAGCAGCATGGCCGCACATTCGGGGATCGCCTTGCAGAATACCCAGTCCGGGTGGAAGTACTGTCCCGATTCCGGACGGCCGTGGAACAGAGAGCCGTACTAGAAGGGCTCAATGAAGGAAGAATAGACATTGTAATAGGAACCCATCGGCTGCTTTCCAAGGACGTCCTGTTTCACGATCTAGGCGTGCTGATCGTGGACGAGGAGCACCGTTTCGGAGTAACACACAAGGAGCGCCTCAAGGCCCTCAGGTTGGAGGTGGACGTCATCACGCTCACCGCGACACCGATCCCCCGCACGCTGCACCTGGCGCTGTCGGGACTGCGGGATTTGACCTTGATGGAAACCGCGCCGCGTGACCGGTCGCCAGTTTTGACCTTCGTTGAGCCGTGGGACGACGAGCTACTGGAGGAGGTCCTATCGCGCGAGTTGGACAGAGGGGGGCAAGTCTATTTCGTGCACAACCGGATTGAGACGATCGACACGATCGGCGAGCGGGTAAGGCGGCTGTTGCCGCATGGCAGGGGTGTGGTCGAGGTCGCGCACGGACAGATGCGGGAGCGCGAACTGGATGGTGTGATGCGCCGGTTCGTAGCAGGCGAGATAGACGTGCTGGTGTCTACGATGATAGTGGAGTCGGGCCTCGACGTCACCAATGCCAACACCATGATAGTGCATCAGGCGCATCAGTTCGGGCTGGCTCAGCTGTACCAGCTACGCGGACGAGTCGGCCGGGGCCATCGTCGAGCTTACTGCTATCTGATCGTGCCTGACAACGTTCATCCTGATGCAGAGCAGAGACTCAAGGTTTTGGAGCATCACACCGAGTTGGGTTCGGGGTATCGGATTGCGCTCAGGGATCTTGAGGTACGTGGTGCGGGTAATCTCCTAGGGGCGGAACAGTCGGGGCACGCCCATGCGGTCGGCTTCGACCTTTTCATGCGATGGCTGGGCGAAACCGTGCGGGCGTTGAAGGGTGATGCCGAGGACGATGATCGGCCGGCTCCGGAGGTGATTTTGGATGCACCAGCTTATCTGCCCGAGTCGTACGTGCCGGATGACGATGCCAAGTTGGAGTTCTATAGGCGACTGGCGCGCTCGGGTCGGCTGTGCGAAATTGCTGAGCTACGCGAGGAGTTGAGAGACCGTTTTGGCCCGCTACCGGTGGAAGCGGAGCGGCTACTCGTCGTATCGGAGTTGCGTGCGCTGGGAGCAACCCTTGGGTTAGAGACAGTCATCGTCCGGGGTGACGAGGCGCGACTCAAGTTTCGAGCGGGAGCGGAGCCGCGGCTGATGCGGCTTTCCGCCGCGATGGACGAGGTGCAGTTTTCCGCGGAGGTAAGGAGAACGGTGCCGCTGTACATGAGGTTGACGCGGTTGGGTGGGGTTCCCATCGATTCCGGTCTCGTGCGGGCGCTATCGAGGGCGCTCGCCGGCGACGGCGTGTCATCGGGTGCGTCAGCGCCCGGAGCTAACCAGGAGAGATAATGCGCGGTGTTTTGATTTGCGCGTCGGCGCTAGTGTTCGTCGGCTGTGGTGATCTGTTCAACAGGAACATTGTTGCCCGAGCCGGCGATACCGAGTTGACCGCTGATTGGCTAGCAGAGACCATGGCCGAAGGTGAGATCGCAACACAACCGACGGCTGTTGAGCGCTGGGCGTGGCTGTGGATACAGTACTCGTTGTATCTGCAGCGACTAGCGGACGGTGATTCGCTGGTCGATACCACGACGGTGCTCGAGGCGATGTGGCCCGAAGTGCTCATCGCGACTGTTGAGAACTACTACGACCGGTTGATTGCGGAACGCCTGGTGGTGACCGATGCCAGAATAGACAGTGCGTTTGCTGCGGGCGACCACCGCCTCATCGATCACATTCTGGTCGCGGGTGGCGCGCGTTACAGACCTGAAGACGACGTGAGACGGCGACGTCGAGCACAGGCGCTCGAGTCCCGTCTCAAGGCCGGCAGTTCGTGGGAGCAAGAAGCGGCGGAAACCGACGACCCGTCGACTCAGAACTCTGCAGGGAGGCTTGGCATCATTACGGTGGGCGAAACCATGCCCGAGTTCGAGCAGACCGCTTTTTCCCTGGAACCCGGTGAGATGTCGGACATGGTACAAACCGAGTTCGGCTATCACATGATCAGGCGCCCGGCTCTCGAAGACGTCCGGGATGAGTATACGGAAGCCATCACCGAAGTGCTCGTGGAGAGCTGGAAAGAGAACTACTTGGCGAATCTGGCGGTTGAGAGGGAATTGCGAGTGCTCGACGAGGGACCGGACATCATGCGCTACGCCGCGGACCGTCCGATCAGGATTCTGGCGTTGGAGCCTGGAGATGTGATCGGCACATACGAAGGTGGTCAGCTCACGGACGTAACCTTCGTAGGTTGGCTACAGGCGCTCCCCAGTTGGGAGCACATGAGCGTTGAAGGTGCGGGAGATGAAGAGCTCAAGGAGATGGCCCGGGTTGCGATGCAGAATGAGATCCTCTATCTCGAAGCACGGAGTGTAGGCACGACACTCGACGACGAGCAGTTCGAAGGGATAAAGAAGCAGTTCAACAACAGGCTCAAGTGGTTGCGGAGTGCCATGCGAGTCGACTCTGTCCTTGCCAGGGCCGCACCCGAAGATCGGGAGGCCGTGGCGCGAGACGTCCTCTTCGAGTACATGCGACGGGTAATCACAACACATCGCGACGTCCAAATGGTACCTCCATATCTGGCGCGGAAGCTCCGTGCTGAGGAGAAATGGAAGTTTTCCTACGGCGGGCTCAACCGTGCGATACGGCGTGCCGTGGCCATGAATAGTGAGCAGAGTCAAGACGATACGAGTGCGACGGAGGGCAGCCAGGAGTGACTACAAGGTGGGTCGCGAAGTATATGCTAATACGGGTCGGCGGTGGACTGTCGTCCCGTGTTTGCGTTTGGCTGTGCGTGCTGGGGGGTCTCACGGGCTGTGGTTTACGTGATGCATTCACGGCGCATTCGGACACGGTTGCGCAGGCCGCAGGGCACGAGCTCACAGTGGAGAGGTTGGGGCAAATAATAGCAGCAAGCAAGAACGTTCCACTCCATCGCGACGTGGTTGAACGGATGGCAGGACTCTGGGTCGACTACACGCTGCTTGCCCAACGGTTGGCCGCTGGAGACTCTCTGCTCGACTCGGCAAGAGTAGTGAGCACATTGTGGAGCGAAGTGCAGCAGCAGATCGTGACGCACTATCACGAGGAACTCGTGACCAACAACGTCGTGTTTGGCGAGCAGACGGTGGATAGTGCTTATCAGGCGGGCAACCATCGTCTCATCTTCCATATATTGATTCTCGCGACGCCCGACATGACTGATGAAGAAAGAGGCGAAAAGCGGCTTCGAGCTGAGAGATTACGAGAGGTCGCCGTATCTGGGAACGGGGGGTGGGCCAGGGCAAACCAGGAAAACGAGGACTCACTCTCGATGGTCGAAGGCGGGAGCCTCGGGATGATCGAAAGGGGTCAGACTGTTCCTCAGTTCGAGCAAGTCGCGTTCAGCTTGGAGCCGGGCGAAGTGTCGTCTATCGTCGAGTCGGGTTACGGTTACCACATCGTCCGCCGGCCGGCGTTGAACGAGGTGAGGGCAGACTACGAATCCCGACTTCGCGCTGTCCTCGTCGAGCGGGTGAACTTCGTGTTCATCAACGAAGTACAAGATAGATGGGAGATCGGGGTACGTCCTGAAGCTCCCGAGTTGATGCGAGAAGCTGCAGAAGACCCGGTGCGGTTCCGGCAGTCGCGCAAGGTGATTGGCAGTTACTTGAACAGTGATTTTAGGGTAAGCGACTTTGCGCGCTGGCTCCAGGCCCTTCCTGCCGAGTACACCGCTGAGGTGATTGCCTCGGATGACGACCAGTTGGACCTGTTCGCGCATGGCCTGATACGTAACGACGTGTTGGAAATCGAGGCGCGCGATGCGGGACATGGTCTCTCTGCTGAGGATTATGCCATTCTGCACGAGACGTTGTCGCAGGACCTGGTGAGGCTACGCCGAGCGATGGCTCTCGATTCGGCGATGGCTGCAGGAGATCCAGCGAACCGGTTTGAGAAGGTGGACACCGTGGTGGACAACTACCTGCGGGCGGTTACCAACAATGTGGCTCAGCTCGTTACCGTGCCGGCCTTTCTCGCCGAGAGTTTACGCAGTGAAATGGAGTGGGAGGTCTCATCGAGCGGCGTCAACCGTGCTCTTGAACGGGGCGCTCGTTTGCGTGCCGGTCTCGGAGGGGCGGCCGAAACGGTATCACCTTCCGACTCCATCCCGGCGAACCAGGGGGACCGATGAACCTAATTCGTTCAATCTCCACGGGCATTCTGCTGTCCTCTGTTTGTGTTGTGCCGATGGTGGCGCAGGAGGTCGAAGAAGTACCACGAATTCCGGTTGACCGAATAGTCGCAATCGTCGGGGACACGCCGATACCATTGTCAGTGCTCCAGCAGCAATTGAACGTCTATCAGCAGCAGGGAGGTGAAATCCCAACTGATCCCGAGGCATTGCGAGTGCTCGAGGAGGATTTGCTGCAAGGACTGATTGATCAAGAACTGCTGGTGCAAGCGGCCGAACGCGACACGATGGTTCAGGTCACCGAGGAGGAGATTCAGGCCGCAGTTGACGAGATCGTGAACAACGTACGGGGTAGTTATCTATCGTTGGCTGACATGCAACGGGAACTCGAGCAGAGCGGCTTCGACGATCTCGACGCCTATCGCATTTGGGTGTCCGAGCAACAACGGAAGGAACTGCTGCAGAACGCGATTCTGCAGGCAAAGCAGACCATGGGAGAGATCACGCCCCGGTATCCGACGGATGCCGAACTACTCGACTTCTACGAGGAGAGAAGCGAGCAGTTCGGCATGCGTCCGGCCACAGTATCCTTCCGCCAAGTTGTCGTCGCGGCGCAGCCGGATACCTCTGCATTAGCGGCGGCATTGGTGGAAGCCGACTCTGTGCGTGATCAACTGCTGAATGGTGCCGACTTCGCGGAGATGGCGCGTCAGCACTCGGACGATCCGACCACCAAGGAAACCGGGGGCGATCTGGGGTGGTTCCGCCGTGGCCAGGGTATGGCGCGTGAGTTCGAGAATGTGGCGTTTCGACTACAGCCCGGGTTCATCTCGTTCCCGGTTTATACACAGTTCGGGTTTCACCTCATTGAGGTGCAACGGGCCGAGCCGGCATCTGTGCAGGCGCGCCATATCCTCATAGCCCCGACGATTACCGAGGAGAATCGCGAGGCCGCGCAGGCCCTCGCCGACTCGATCGTGAATCTCCTGAGAGCTGGGGCGTCCTACGATTCGCTGGCCGATCTGTACCACGAACCTGATAACGACCGGGTTCTCAACGATATCCCCCGCGAAAGCATGCCGCCACATTACGCAGATGTGCTCGGTGCCGCTCTAGCAGGTGACGTGGCGGGACCGGTGAAAGCCGATTTTCGCAACGGACGCACTACGTTCACCGTCGTCATAGTCGTGGAGGTGCGGCCGGAGGGTCCTGTCACTTTCGATGACGTGAAGGACCAGTTACGATCTACGCTGGCGCAACAGGGTGGTATCGAGCGTTACCTGCAGAGCCTGCGTGACGCCACCTACATAGACATACGTCTCTGAGGAAGTCGTGCAGCTCCGCATCGCGATCACCGTCGGCGATCCCCGGGGCGTAGGACCTGAAATCGTAAGCAAGATTCTGGAGCATCCGCCGGCTGGGGCTGAGTACGCGGTGGTGGGGCCCGACGACATCCTCGATGGGCTACCGGCAGAGCGAATCCCGATCGGAAGACGTGCAGACCAGTCACGCTCACTCTCTCCCCAGGACGCCGGTCTCCTGACTGCACTCCAAATCCAGACGGCGGTCTCCCTCGCGCTGGATGGATCGGTCGATGCAATCGTTACCGGCCCCGCCGAGAAACGCGCCCTGCATTTGGCGGGTTATGAGGTTCCCGGTCACACCGAATGGCTGGGCGACCTCGCCGGTGGCGTGGAGACTGCGATGATGTTGGTGACAGGCAAACTACGCGTGGTCTTGCTCACTACTCACATGGCGCTGAAGGATGTCCCTGCTGCGGTCACTCGCGAGTTGATCGTGCGAAAAGGGCGATTGACCCATGAAGCACTCACAGACTTGTGGGGCATTACCAACCCGCACATAGCACTTTGCGCGCTCAACCCCCATGCGAGTGAGGGCGGCCTATTCGGCTCTGAGGATGAAGAGATCCTGGCTCCGGCGGCGCGTGAACTCGGCGCAACCGGTCCGCTCCCTGCCGACACGGTGTTTGTGAGAGCCATGCACGGTGAGTTCGACGCGGTGCTCACGCCCAGTCATGATGTGGGCATGACCGCCGTGAAGGTTGCGGGGTTCGGAAAGGGAGTGAACATAACGTTAGGCCTGCCGTTCATTCGCACCGCTCCCGATCATGGGACGGCGTTGGACATAGCAGGCGAGGGCATTGCGGATGCTGGGTCGATGAGAGAGGCGGTTAGGCTGGCGGTTAGGCTGGCTGGTAGGAAGGGGAGATAGGGCGGCAGGAGTAAGAGCAGATGAAGCTATGGTTCCTTGTTTTCCTCCTCCATTTTGTCGATGTGGCCGGGTGGGGCGGCTATACGCACTCTCCCCACCCTCCTCCCGTCCATTTCCAGCACCTCCAGGACCAGGTCACCGACCTTGACAGAATCGCCCACTTGCGGCACGTGGCCGACTTTGCCAAACAGGAATCCGCCTATGGTCTGGTAGTCTTCCTCGCTTAGTGAGAAGCCGAATCGCTTGTTCAGGTCTTCAAGATCGGTGTCGCCGGACACGGTGATTCCGCTCGGACCTCGGTCGGTAGTGAACTCCGCGTCGTCGTACTCGTCGTAGATTTCGCCGACGATCTCCTCGATCAGGTCTTCCATCGTGACGATCCCGGCGGTTCCGCCAAACTCGTCCATAACTACAGCGATGTGCGTCTTGATCCTCTTCATATCGGCGAGCACGTCCTCAACTTCACGAGTCCCGGGTATGAAGAAAGGTTCTTGCATTAGGGTTGCTACCGGCTGGTTTGCGGAGCTCTGCAAAGCTCCCAGGATCTGCTTCACGTGCACGATGCCAACGATGTCGTCCAGTGAATTTCGGTAAATCGGGTAGCGGGACCGCCCCGTCTCGGCAACTTGTTTGACGGAATCACCGATGGTCCTGTCGGCAGGGAGCCCGACCACCTCTGTACGGGGTGTCATCACCTCGCGGGCGTTCTTTTCGGTGAATTCGAACACTCCTTCGATCAGTTCTACGTCCTGTTCATCTAGCTGTCCCGACTCCTTGGTTTGTTTCACGAGCATTACGATCTCTTGCGGGGAGTGGATGCTCTCCAAATCCTCCGCTGAACCGTTTATACCCAACAGGCGTACCAGCTGGTTGGAACTCCAGTTGAGGAAATTTGTTACAGGCCGTGTGATCCAGGAAAACAGAATAAGCGGGCCTGCGACCCAGCGGCTGGTGGCCTC
>JBDGZZ010000138.1:0-10360 GCA_039588335.1 Gemmatimonadota bacterium
TGATCCGCCGAAGGGAAAGAACGCCATCGGTGCAGCCACGCCAATGTTGACACCGAGCATGCTGATTCCCGCCCGATAGCGAAACTCACGCGCAGCACGGCCGCTCGTCGTGAAGATGGATGTCATATTGCCGTAGTTGATTCGATGGATCATCTCGACAGCAGATTCCAACGATTCGGCTCGGGCGAGCCCTGCCACCGGTCCAAATATCTCTGCGCTGCCGACAACCAACTCTGGAACCACGTTCTCGAATACAGTGGGGCCGATCCAATGCCCCTTGGGATGCTCGTCCACCGTAACGTGCCGTCCGTCCAGCAGCAACTTGGCACCCTCCTTCACACCTGCATCGATGAACCCGCGAACCCTATCCCGGTGCCGGCCCGATATCACCGGTCCCATATCGGGATCGCCCTCGAGAGCATATCCAAGACGCATGGAAGCAGCACTGTCTAGAAAACGCTCACGCATCGGTGGGTACGCATGCCCGACACCGACGATCACGCTGCCAGCAAGGCAGCGTTGCCCTGTCGAACCATAGACGGATGAAAGAACTGCCTCGGTCGTCAGGTCCAGATCGGCGTCCGGCAACACCACGAGGTAGTTCTTGGCTCCACCCAACACCTGCACTCGCTTTCCTGTTGCACCAGCTCGTTCATAGACCACTCGACCGACCCTGCTCGAACCAACAAAGGAGACACCCTTGATATCCGGATGGTCGAGTAGTGCCGCTGTCGTATCCTGCGCCCCATGGACGACATTGAGAACACCGGCCGGGATTCCAGCCTCCACAGCGAGTTCCACAACGCGTTCGTGTGTCAGCGGATCTTGTTCGCTCGGCTTGAGCACGAAACTGTTTCCTGTGGCTACGGCGTACGGCCAGAACCACAGCGGTATCATCACCGGGAAGTTGTACGGGGTGATCGCGGCAAAGACACCGAGCGGTTGTCGTATGGTTTCACAATCAATTCCCGGAGCCACGTCCTCCAGAGTCGATCCCATCATGAGAGTAGGAATGCCACACGCGTGCTCCACGTTCTCGATTCCTCGCCGGACCTCACCTTTGCACTCAGCGAGAACCTTGCCGTGCTCACGGGCCAAACTGACCGCCAGCTCGTCCAGATTATCCTCCAACAGCATCTTGAGACGGAACAGCACCCGCGCTCGCTCTACCGGTGGAGTCTCACGCCAGGCTGGAAAGGCCTGCCGTGCAGCTGCCACGGCCGCAGCCACATCTCCCGAAGTCGACACTGGAACCCTCCCGAGTATCTCCCCCGTGGCAGGATTTGTGACGGCGAGCGATTCTGATCCAGTAGCAGCCTTCCATTTGCCCCCGATGAAGTTCCGAAGCAAATGCCCCTCGGTCGCGGTTTGTGTCATCACTCCTCCGTGCCGTGCGGATGCTGCGGTCGATTGGTGAGTGCGTCAGATCATTTAGCTCTTACAGCCCTTCCTCGCTAGGGGGGACGCGTGCGGGGCACGAGACTGCAGAGAAGCAGCGGTGACGTTGGGTCCCCTCCCACTCTTCACCCTCTTCCCCCTATCATTAGAAATGGCCAGCAACACTCCCTGGTACCGAGACGGCCTCCGCTTCCAATGCCAGCGCTCCGGTAACTGCTGTAGTGGCGGACCGGGTGTTGTCCGCGTTATCGACGAGGATATCACGAGGCTGGCCCGGCACCTGGACTTAACCGGCCGAGAATTTCGGGAGGTTTACACCCGGCTGGTCGGCGATGAAGACGTGAGTCTGCGCGACAAATCGAACCACGACTGTATCTTCTTCGACAGAAACCAAGGCTGTACGGTGTACGAGAATCGTCCGCTACAGTGCCGCACGTGGCCCTTCTGGCACCACGTAGTCAGTTCACCCGAACGTTGGGCGGACGAGGCGAGCCACTGTCCAGGGATGAACCAAGGTCCTCTGTTCACCTGCGAGCACGTGCGCCAAACCAGCGACGATGACGGGACTTTCGGCGGCCGTGAAGCCTAAGTCCTCACTCAGCTACCACCGCCTGTTCCCCGCTTCCAGTTCATCTCCGTATATTCAGCAGGTCGCCATCCACCGAGGACTCCCCCATGTGCGTCTTTTGCGAAATCGTATCGTACAAGAGCCACTTTGCAGAAAACTCCCATGCGGTAGCATTTCCGGACGCGTTCCCTCTTAGTCCAGGTCATACGCTGGTAGTCCCGCGGAGACATGAAACTGACTACTTCGCACTGACAGAAGAGGAACAGGCCGCTCTTTGGACACTAGTTCCCCAGGTGAAGAGTTCGATTGAGTGGACACACGCTCCGGCTGGTTACAATCTGGGGATCAACTCGGGAATCGCGGCCGGACAGACCATAGAACACGTTCACCTGCACGTAATCCCACGTTATCCCGGCGACGTTCCAGATCCCTGCGGTGGTGTACGTTGGCTGATTCCGGAAAGGGCCGCTTACTGGGAGCAATGACGCGCTCCGTCCACCTCGATGGCAAATCTCGCGTCCACACTGAGGAAGCAATGTCCCGTATTCTGATAGCGGTAACAACACTGACCTCACTATCTGCCGTCCAGGCGTCGGCCCAGCAACACGACAGAGCTGCCAGCGAAGAGAACCTCCGCAAGCACCTGTTCACAATTGCAGATGATTCGATGATGGGCCGGGAAACCGGGTCGCTCGGTAACTTCAAGACTGCCGAGTACGTGGCGGAGGTTTTCAGACTATTGGGACTCGAACCGGCGGGCGATGATGGAACCTTCTTCCAGACGGTACCGCTGGGCCATGTAGCCGTCGATCGAGAGTCCTACCTCGGCGTATCCAGTACAAGACTAGGGCTCGGCGATGACTTCCTGCCACTTGAGGCTGCATCGGGTGTTCGATCGCTCAGCGCTGGTGCCATCTTCGGCGGCTACGTAATCGACTCGACGTCATGGCTAACCGCCGACGAGCTGGCAGGCAAGTTCGTCGTAATGCCGCTCTCCCGTGAGGGAGCGGCCCGGCCGGTCAACCCCGGCGCCGTCCTTGCAAATCCGCGGTTCGCTCGCGCCGTAGCAGTTGCCGTTGTGGAACTCGACCTACTGCCGCCTGCACTAGTCGGACAGCTCATCGGTGGCCGCATGACCACGCAATCTCCAGTAGAACCGGAGGAAGAAGCTGCCGGCATCGGCATTCTCGTAACGACTGCAGCTGCCGAGCAGATAATGGGTGCTTCGCTGAACGGGCTGACACCGGGCGAACCCGGGAAATCGGTGGAGATCGAGATTGCAGTGAGCTTCGTACCGTTGGAGCACGCAGCACGCAACGTCGTGGCCATTCTACGGGGACGCGATCCAACAGTAAACGGACAATACATCTCGCTCACCGCACACAACGATCACACGGGAACTACATCACAAGCCGTCGACCACGATTCACTCCGTGCATTCAACCGAATCGTGCGACCGATGGGAGCAGATTCGCCACGACGGCAGCCGACCACCGCAGAAGAAGGACGCATCGGGACCATTCTCGACAGCCTGCGCGCGTTGAACGCACCTAGACCAGACTCTATCATGAACGGAGCCGACGACGACGGGTCAGGAACCGTGGTGCTGCTCGAGATCGCCAGATCACTCACAGCGATGCCGGGGCGACCGCGACGCTCGATATTGTTCGTCTCGCACGCGGCAGAGGAAGTGGGATTGGTCGGTTCGAGCTGGTTCACAGATAATCCGACGGTGCCCAGAGATTCCATCATTGCTGAGATGGACATGGACATGGTCGGAAGGGGCTCGCAACAGGACAACTCCGACGGTGGACCAGAGTATCTAGAGGTGATCGGTTCGCGGCGGTTGTCGACCGAATTGGGAGACATCCTCGAAGAGGTGAACGGGGATCTGGCTATGCCCTTCGCGTTCAATTACGAGTACGACGCGCCCGGACATCCGTTGCAGTACTACTGCCGCGCCGACCATTACAGCTACGCGCGTCACGGAATCCCGAGCATATCCCTGTCACGCGGTGCCCACTTGGACTATCACCAGGTAACGGACGAGCCGCAGTACATCAGCTACCCCGATCTTGCTCGGGTTGCGCGGTTGGCTCAGCTAACAGCTCTTCAGCTAGCCAACCTCGACCACCGGATCGTGGTGGACAAGCCGCGGCCGGACCCCAACGCTCCGTGTGAGCAGTGAGAGAGGCGGGAAGGAGAGATTAGAACCTTCCTTCCCGCACTTGGCCTTTCTCGAGTCCCTTCCTCAGGTGTACCACGTTGTCGACCTTCACTGACGCGTTGTTTGGCAACGGTACGTCACCCTTCTCCTGTCCCAGCTTGGCAACGCTCTTGAGTTTGTCGAGGATACTCGAGCCCCGGACAGCCTCGGCGCCCTCGTCATAGTAGTCGAACCAAGGGACGCCAGCTCTCTGATACTCGTTGGCACTGAGCGGTGTGGTTGGTGGTGCCTCACCTGTGATCTCGCGCCACATGAGCGAGTTCGCGATGTGCACGAAACAACGGCTCGCGTGGTCGATGTCCCAGTCCTCCAGTTGATGGGGATCTCTGTAGATCTCTTGCCGCATTCGCCCGCCAGCGGCCAGGCCTATGTCGAATGACCCAAATCCACCAGTCATTGCGAGCGTAGGGGCGAACATTGCGCGCTGCATGATCGCGGGTCGCACGAGACGCTCGTACGACTCCCTCTTCATGGGATAAGCTACGATCTGCAAACCCCCGTATTCCGCCTCACCGGTGATCTGTTCCTCCGCACTGTAGCCACTGCCCAGCGGCATGGCGACGAACTGCCGGATGATGCCCTTCTCAACACAGTATCCGTCGATCCAGGGCTGCTTGGGCACTGCGACATAATCCTGGGGCCCCCGATTGAGCCCATTCGTCCACGGCTTACCGGTAACCGCGTTGATCTTTCCGGTGGCCACTTTCACAGCAAACGGATAATGGCCGGAGAAGTTGATCCAGAGAGCCTCTGACTGGTACATGGGAAGCATGACTCCTCCATGCTCGACCCACTGATTCGGAACCCGTTGCGAGAAGTCATCCACGTGACGTAAAGGAAACTCACCGAGCCCAGCCGGTAGCGGGTACTCCTTGTCATCGTCCGGGATTCGCAGTGTGCGCTGAAAGTCGATCGTCAACTGCGCGTCTTCGTGGACCTCATTGAACTGAAAGACGAGTCGGTCATGTCTTAACTCGATCATCTCTGTTGCTCCCTTCTTTGCCTACCAGTCGCCGTCTCTCACCTCCCGCACTAACCGCAGCACTGCGCGATCCGGCATGTCTTTGAGTTCGCGGATGAGCGCCCCAAACAACTCGGGCCGGCGGCGAATCACTTCCTGAAGATCGGATGACACCTTGCCCGCGAGCGCCAACAACACGTCGGGGTCATCATCAAGTTCGCCGGCTAAGGCCACTATCTTTGCCTCCGACGGAGGTGCTACCTCGCCTCGCTCCACCTTACTCAGGAACGATGGCTCAACATCGATCCGCTGAGCTACCTGACGCACGGAAAAGCTTGCGTCACTTGCTCTTAGCCGCTCTCGGCGCTCACGGATGTACTTGCCGAACGTGTCGGTCATGGCTGTAGACTATGTACTACTTAGTACACATCATGTCAAGACCCGCTGGGAAACCACTGCCTTCGTCCCGCCGTAGTCTGATTTGAACCGAGCAAGGAAACTCAATGGTGCTGCGGCAGATCTTCGACAGGTTGATCATCGGCGGGGTGCTCGTTGGATCGGCGTTTGCTTATGAAGCTATCGCCGTACTCATCTGCGGAATCCTGGTCGGTGGAAGTGCTCTTCCCGTGGCAATCCGCGCTTATCGCAAGAAGAAGAACCGGTCCGGCAGGCTGGAGACCATGATCGACTGCCGACTGTCCGACCTGGAAGAGCGGCTCATCGAACGGTTGTCGGACATGGAATACCGCAACGCGCAACTCGTTGAGTCGGTGGAGGAAAGAGTCGATTTCGCCCAGCAACTGATGGCAAGCCGAGATCCCGAGCCCGAAGAGAAGCCTATGGGTCTGCCGATCGTAAAGCCTGTCAGGGTCGGCAGATTCAGGTAGTCCTACGGCTTCCTGAATTTATCTGACCGTCCTTCAAGCGTCACCAACGGCAGCGGTGCCATGCGTACCAGCAGCCGTCGGGCCGTCCGAGTCAACAGACCCGGACGTTGTTGTCTCAGGGAATCAACATCTTCACCCTTTAGCCAGGCAAATACCTCGTCAACGTCCTCGTCGTCCAAAGTTCGCGCGTTCACGACCGCCTTGTAGTAGAAATCACCATCTTCATCTGGCACGAGTCCGACAGTCACCACCGTCTCCAACCGCTGTCGTAACACCGCCTGGTCGCGCACAATCTCGGTGCCCTCGGAAAACTCCAACCGGTATCGTTCACGCACCGGATCGTACAACACAACGTACCCCCACTCGACCCTGCTGACCGTACGATCCCACATCGAGCGCGATTCCCTGAGTTCTACCCTGTACTCGACGTGCAGTGGGAATCCTGACTCCATTGCACCCAAGAACCGGCCATCGGCCAGCAGCCCCGCGACCGCGACCAATGCCTGAGGTGTCTCGTCGTCACTGAGTGTCACCCTCACCTCGGCTCCCTCCTGACCGCTCAACCGAGACAGAAAGAAGCAAAGACAGCAGGCCGAGACGAGCGATGTTCGCACGGTCAGAAACGGCGCTCGATTCTCAGCGTCACACGCAAAGGTTCACCATTCTTCAGTGCTTTGGCGAAAAAGAGACCGACGGAACCGAACTCGATCCCGGCTCCCAGGTCGAAGTTGAGTGAACCGGGGTCTTCACCCTGGAGCCACCCGGTTCCCGCGTTGCTCATGAGGACGATCGTAGGTCCGTCGAACCACAAACCGTCATGCCAGTCCCAGAAGTCCGGCTCAGGCTCGGCGTGATGTACAGGGCGGTGGTCGAATGCGTCACCGATCCAATCGAAGCCCAGCCGTCCACGGTACTCAGCCTGGAACAAGAGGACATGGTCACAGAGTCCGACCTGGGCTGCATCACCCAACACCTCGTCGCAGGAGAACGCACCGAATGCGTAGCCGTTGAGGGGATCCGGGCCGCCGAGGGACAACCGTCTCTGTATCGGAAGGGGGTCGTTCCCAATAGTACCGCTCCACATGCCCCTCAACTTGAGCTGGCCGCGTCGACCGACTCGCTGATACAACCGAACATCGGCCAGACCCTTGTCATACGTGTACGACTGCGTGGGAAGTGGAGCCCTAATGGACGGGGGTAGCGACTGCTGCACCACGTTATCGCCGATTCCACGATCCCACCGAAATCGCAGGAACAAGCCCGAACGGGTCGATCGCCGAGGCGGCCTCTTGTCGTACTCCACCGTCGCAGATATGAGTGTGTAGTCACCCTGGTCGATAGCCGGGTTGGGCCGCCATGGATCATCGCGGCGAAACGGGGTCCACGGATCACGATCATCGATGGAGTTCTCTTCGACTCGTCCCAATTCACCGGTCAGGCTCAGACGCCGGACCGGCTCCACCGTGACGAAGCCCGAGACGCCAGTCTGGAGGAAGTAATCGCGGTAGTCACGGTGCCAGAGGAAGGTTCCCCAGCCAACCTCGTTGAGCTCGAGCGGCCAGTCTTGCGTTGGAAGCACCACATCGTAGAACCGGCCGCCTACGGTCACACCAGTATTACGGCCTACGCGTACGCTCGCATCGACTCCATACCCGATTCCATTGATATCGGTGTCGACGCTACGGGCGGTACGAAAAATCCCGTAACCCTTGAGCTCCGTCAGAACGGCCGAGCTGCGCCACTCGAACTTGGCACCGAGCTTCAAAGGCAACCCTTCAACCCGATTGTACGTCCCGCCCAGACTCAAGAGTATCGACGCGTCACTGTTCACGTCGTATCTGTGTCTGCTCGGTGGTCGTTCGGTGGGTACAGATTCGAGAAGGGTGAGCCGATCGTCCTCTAGTCTCAGATTCACCGATCGGCTGTATCGCCTGAGGCTGCCCTGGACATCGGCCCCCACCTCATCGGCTAATTGGCCACCGAACACGACCACGTCGCCGCCGATCCGTGCGCCCGATCGGATCTCGACGTTAGCATTGAGTGCGATGAGGCTTCCCTCGATTACGCCCTCAACAATCACTGGCCCTTCCAGCACAGCTACATTGCCGGTGTATCGGGCGTCCCGATCGACCGTCAGCGCACCAACGACCCGCGTCGTACTCGGGCTGTTGAAGAAGTCCACAGCCGATCGCTCGGCCACAGCCTGAGATGGTACCTGGCCCTGCGGTGCAACGATCACGGTGTCCTGCGACGAGAGAACGGTGGGAACCGATGCGTGCAGTAAGGCGACAGCAACCAGGCACCGCCTAGCGATCACGGAGCCTCCAGGGTATCGGACACGACTGCGCAAGCCACGTCTTCGGCCTGGTTCGTCTCCAGGGCTCGAGCCTTTACTAGCTCAACTTTCAAGTTGAGCTGCAACTCGTACCCCAGGATGCTCGCGATCTGTTGGGTTTCGGCAATTACCAGGTTCCGCTTGGGATACCCCAGTGCCAGTAGACCCAGCACGATGACAATTGGTATGGCGACCTTGCTCATAATGACCTCCAGCCGCGATAATTGCAGGGCTTGTACCGGAAATCATTGTCACCGTAACTTCATTGTTTTAAACACTTTATATGCATGGGACCCCGCTCTCAACCACCCGAAAGCGTGTCATTAAGACACGTCAGTGTCACTTCGACTCATGCCTAATCGGCGCATGCGGCGGTGGAGGTTCGCCCGGTCGGTGGTGAGCCTACGCGCTGCCTCCGCCACGTTACCGTCCGCTTCAGCCAGCGCATCACGTATCAGATCCGTCTCGTAGGCCTCCAATGCAGCAGCTAGTCCGAGCTTCCCCGGGGCCTTGGGTCGGTCCACCGCAGGGACGCGGGGGCCCGGGAGCACGGTGTCTACTTCAGCGGCTGCCACCGGACCACCAGTCCCTACGATGGTCAGCCTCTCAATCACGTTTGCCAGCTCGCGTACGTTGCCGGGCCATTGATACGCACGCATACGTTTCATTGCGTCTGATCCGAACTCCCGGTGTGGACGAGCACATTTCACTCCGGCTAACACGGCGAAATGCTGGACCAGGGCAGGAAGATCATCGATACGAT
Organism: Gemmatimonadota bacterium; assembly: GCA_039588335.1. Taxonomy (GTDB): domain Bacteria; phylum Gemmatimonadota; class Gemmatimonadetes; order Gemmatimonadales; family GWC2-71-9. The sequence continues at coordinate 9,140 of JBDGZZ010000138.1, forward strand.
CACGGAGCGGAGGAACACGGATTGGAAAAACATTCAGTCGATAGAACAGATCCTCCCTGAATGCCCCTCGACCTGACTCCTCCTCGAGGTCCTTGTTCGTTGCCGCGACTACCCTGACATCGACTGCCTTCTCATTTTCCCCACCGAGTCGTTCAATAGTCCCGATTTCCAATGTCCTGAGAAGCTTAGCCTGAGCATCCAGGTGCATATCGCCGACTTCATCGAGGAATAGCGTGCTTTTGTCCGCGAGTTCGAACTTCCCTCGCCTTCGGGCTACGGCCCCAGTGAACGCGCCCTTTTCGTGACCGAACATCTCACTCTCCAGGAGATCGCGGGGCACTGCGGCACAGTTGAGGCTCACCATGGGCCGGTTCGCCCGGGTGCTCTGTCGGTGAATGGCGCGAGCAACCAGTTCTTTTCCCGTACCGGACTCCCCGGTGATCAGCACGCGGGCCGGAGTAGTCGCCACTCCCGCCACCAACTTGCGCACTTCTTCCATCGCGTCACTCGATCCGACAATTTCGTGTGCGTCGGGCATCTCCGAGCGCAGTGCGCGGTTTTCTGTACGTGCCTGTGTCAGTTCCACTGCAGCACGAACGGTTGTGAGCACACTTTCCGGAGTAAGGGGTTTTTCCAGAAACTGGAACGCACCCAGCTTTGTCGCCCGCACGGCGTCGTCAAGTGTGGCCTTCCCGCTCATCATGATTACCGCGCTCTCGATCCGTCTCGCCCGTAACTGTTGGAGCAGACCGATCCCGTCTGGGCCTGTACCCATTACGAGGTCTGTGAGAATGACGTCCGGTTCGGAGCGCTCGCATTCCTCGAGAGCGGTGTGCGCTCCGTCTGCTTCGCTCACCTCGTATGATTCGGACTCTAGCAGTGCCCGCAGCATACGGCGAAGGTTGCGCTCGTCATCCACAATGAGAACACTGGCCGTCATACGACCTCCGACAGCGTGATCACGAACGTCGCACCCCCAGCTTCTGCATCTTCCACACCAATCGTTCCGTTGTGAGCATCCAGGGTCTGGCGAACGAGGGCGAGCCCCAGGCCTGTACCTCTGTCTTTGGTCGTGAAATAGGGCTCGAAGATGCGGGCCCGGAGATCGTGCGGGACTCCGGGACCATGATCGGAAATCGTTATTGTCACGATCCTGTCATCGCATCGAACTTCAATGCCGATTCCCGCTGGTCCAGTTACCTCAACAGCGTTCGTCAGGAG
>JBDGZZ010000139.1:0-10323 GCA_039588335.1 Gemmatimonadota bacterium
AAGGCGTGTTCGAGGGGCGCGATCGCTCGACGGGCGAGGTCAAGTGGACCGGGACCGCCGTCGATCTCGTCTTCGGTTCGAACTCCCAGCTCCGGGCTCTGGCGGAGGTCTACGGCTGTGACGACGACCAGCAGACGTTCGTCCATGACTTCGTTGCGGCGTGGGACAAGGTCATGAATCTCGATCGCTTCGACCTAGGTTGATCGTAGCGGATGCATACCCGATGTGGTGACCGGTTCACGTTGAGCCGGTCACCAACCAGCATTGCGGTGGCGCTTCGGATCCTCGGCGCTCTTGCGTCGACCAGCCTCGACGCACAATTCTTCACGCGGTGGAATTCCTCAACTTCCTCATCATCCTCTGGGCCGCGTGGCTCGTGTGGCGTCGGCCGGAGAAGGAACGGTTCGCGTTCGCGCTGATCGTCGTCAGCTGCATCCTGATGGCCCTCCTGTTCCTCGTCGGTACCCACACGTCGCTCCTGCCGGGAGTGAACCTGTGACGCTCATCTCCCAGGAACGGCTGCGAACAGTGCTCGCGTGGATCGTGATCGTCCTGATCGCCGTCCCCGTCGGAGGCGCCGTGTGGCTCGGGGTTTCGCACGGTGAGTCGCCCTGCATCTTGTGCTGGGCGCAGCGCACTTCGATGGTGCTGGTGGCGCTCGTCGGCTTGTTCGTGCTCCGATACGGCCCGCGCCCTCGCTATATCGGGATGGTGGTGCTACTCGGTGCGTGGGGGGTGTTCATGTCGCTCCGCCACTCGGCCCTGCACGTGACCCGCGACGTGGGCCAGGGTTTCGCGGCGCCGTACTTCGGAGTGCATACCTACGCGTGGGCCGGGTTCATCCACTGGGTGGTGCTGGCCGCGGTCGGCGCGCTGCTCTTTCTCCTGCGCGAGGACCAGCCTAGCTATGGGCCCCGCGAGCCGGGCCGCGTGGGGCGTTTCGCCAACGGGCTGTTCCTGGTGGTGGTCGGTGCCAACGCGCTCCAGGCGTTCATCACCACCGGCCCACCCCCCTTCATGGGCCAGGCCGACCCGGTCCGCTTCTCGCTCAATCCCCGGCACTGGGTGTGGATGAATCGGGACGAGGTGCGCGGGCGGATCTCGTTGCGGGGGTCGTGGGCCATTCCCAGACCCGATCCCGCCGCCGTCGAGGTCGACGCCGATCCCGCCAACGGACCACTCGGGCGTTTACCGGTGGTCGACGTCACGCATCGGCTCACGATCGCAGCCCCGCTCGACGGACGGCTCACGGGCCTCGCCCACGATGGGGCAACCGACCGGTTCCTCGTGGTGACCGACCGCCACGGCGTGTACGTGCTCGACAGCGCCCTGTCGCGCGCCGAACACCGCACGGTGCTGGACCATCAGTACAGCATCGATCTCACGCCGCTGGCGGGCGCGGCCTTTGTGGGCGACACGCTGGCGGTGCTGTCCACCAACAAGAGTTACGTGTTGCTCAGACCCGACACCGCGGCCGACCCCGATCGCGAATGGCGCCATTTCCTGGAAACCGACGGCGGCGTCACCGAGCTACGCCGGTCGCGGTTCGCCACCGAGCGGGCCCGGCAGATGTACGTCCTGTCCCTCGCCTACGATCGCGAGGCGGAGGAGCTGATCACCGTCACCGTGCCGTCAGCGAGGCACCGGCGCCTCGTGGTGTCGCGCTTCGCGCGCGCGGACCGCCTGCTCGCGTCCGAGTTCGAGCCCCGCCTCGCCGCCGGCCTCTCGCCGAGCGACTCGAGTCGCTCGCTCGCGGAGTATGTGGTGACAGGAGCCGTCGCTGTCGACCGAATGCTCTATGCGGTGAGCGCGGCGTACTCGACATTGCTCGTGATCGATCTCGAGACCAAAACGATCACTGCGGCCTACGCTGTCCCGGGCATCGAGCAACCAGTGGGACTGACGGCGCGCGGGTCGGAGTTGCTTGTGGCTCAGGCGGACGGACAGATCACGGTGATCGAGCGGCCGGAGACGGGGCCTGTCCCGGATTCCGGAGCCCGCGCGAGGGTTCGGCGCTGAATGCAACTCGTCCAGGTTGGCCTTGGTCATGTAGGCAGGGAAGTCGCCGGGGTCCCCGACGCGCGCGGGGTTCACGCCGATGTTGCCCACCAGCCCGAACTCCTGGAAGACCGGCCACGCGTGGTGTATGCGATGACGAAGCCGTCGTCGAACGTGACCGTGATCGCTCCCCGCATTGTCACGGTCACCAGAATCGAGTCGGACGGCGCCGCGAACGACGCGGTCACGTACGTGCTCCCGGCTCCGACCCCGGTCACGAGCCCGTCAGATGCCACAATGGCGACGCCCGGATCCCGGGAACCCCAGGTCAGGCCCGCACCTCCCGTCGGGTTTCCGAAGGCGTCCTGAAACGTGGGCGCCAGGAACGCCGTCTCGCCGTTCGCGCTGAGGAGGCGTCTCGTGGCGAAGCGCGACGGACAGCAGCCAAACCAACGGTGACCCGCTATCCAGGAGCCGCCGGTGAGCGATGCGACTGAGGCCGTGACGCATACGCCGCAGTTCATCGCGCTCCAGACCGCGGTCGCAGGCCGGTTCTCGCTGGAACGGGAGATTGGACGTGGTGGAGGGGCCGTGGTCTATCTGGCGCGGGACGTAACCCTCGGCCGGCCGGTAGCGATCAAGGTCCTGGATTCCGACGTGGCGGCCGATCAGACCATGCGCCGGCAGTTCTTGCGCGAGGCGCGGACAGCAGGCCTGCTCTCTCAGCCGAACATCGTCCCCATCCACGCCGTGGAGGAACATGGGGACATCGTCTTCTTCGTCATGGGCTACGTGGAGGGCGAAACCCTCCGCCAGCGGATCCAGCGAAGAGGGATGCTCGAGATCGGGGAGGCGACGCGACTGCTGCGCGAGGTAGCGTGGGCGTTGGGGTACGCCCATGCGCGCGGGATCACCCATCGGGATGTGAAGCCGGACAATGTGATGATCGAACGAGATGGCGGACGCGCCCTCGTGACCGACTTCGGCATCGCCCGGCACACAGACGATCCGCACGGGGGTGAGATCGTCGGCACGGCCGACTATATGAGCCCGGAACAAGCCGCAGGTAACCGGGGGGACGCCCGGAGTGACATCTACTCACTCGGCGTGACCGCGTTCTACGCGATCACCGGCCAGCTGCCGTTTCGCGCAGCCACGGACGAGCAGGTTCTCATGTTGCACGAGACCCGGTCGGCTCCCTCGGTGATCGAGCTGCGCGCCGGCGTCCCCGGGAGGTTGGTAGAGATCATCGATCGCTGTCTTGCCAAGAATCCGGCCGACCGCTTCGCGACCGCAGAGGAGTTCGCGGCCGCCCTCGGGGACATCGCCGGCGCAATGCGCCAGGTGCCTGCGGTCGTCCAGAAGTTTCTCCAACTGGCGCAGAATACCAGCCGACGGCTCATGGTGCTGGCCCCGGTGGGCGGTGTGCTCGCATACGCCTTCGGAGCCATCGGCGGACTCGGCATGGGACACGTGCTACTGTTCGTTTTCGCATCCTGGATTCTGGTACTCGAGCTCCTCGTCCCCCCCGCGATGCTCCTCGCAGCCGCACGCAATGTCCTGGTTCAGGGAATCAGCTATGACGAGTTCTGTGAAATCGTGAAGGTGCAGGCCGCTGGGGAATCAGAGGCCTCCACGGCATCCGGCCGGCGAGTCGGGGTAGTCTCTCCCACAATGGCGCTCCTGCTCGGCACGGTCGGATTGGCGCTGGCGCTCGCCGCGTTAGTGATGGCTCGTCTGTTGCCTTCCCTGCCGGAAGCGTGGCGCCTGGGCCTTATGTCGCTCGGTGTGTGCGGAATCATCCTGGCGTTGGGACCGGTGGGATGGGCGTTATCAAGCATTCTGGGCAGCCGCGTCAGCCAGTCGACCCAGCACGCTGTGTGGCTGGGTCCGTTTGGACGCCGGTTCTTCAGACTCGCCGCCGTCGGCCTTGCGAGGATCTCCGTAGTGGAACGTCCGAGCATCCGGCGTCCCGAGGCGCTCCTCAGTCAAGCAGTCAGATCTGCCTTGGCCGATCTTGGTGGCCTGGCGCAGCGCCAGGAAACGCTGACGGCGATCGGTGACCTTGAGGCCAAGATCGGAGCGCTCCGGGCCGAGCGCGACGCCGTCGATCTCGCGTTGGACGAAACCTACGCGACCGTCACACCAGCGGGATCTCCGCCCGCGGCGCCGGGCCGAACCAGCGGTGAAACGCTGATCAGAGTGCGCGATGCCCGACTCGCAGTCAATCGTCAGATCGAAGAAGCCATTGCCGCGCTCGAGTCGATTCGCCTGGACCTGTTGCGGATTCGTTCCGGTGTTGGGTCGCACGACGACCTGAAGTCCAGTCTGAAGGTGGCACGTGAGCGAGCTACGCCGCAAATACTGGCCCGGCCGTGACTCTGCGCCGGGAAATGGGTTGTATCGACGTTGTGGGTACGTTCGAGGTGAACGGATCTATCCCGCGAAGGCCATTGCTTCGGGCTGGAGCAACGAGAGTTCGCCCAAGCCGCCCAGGTGACCGACTCGTACATCTCCCAGTTGCTCACGGGGAAGCGAACGCCTCCCGCGCCGAACCGCACCGACATCTATGAGAAGATGGACGAGTTCCTAAAGCTTCCGAGCGGGGAGCTCGCGACGCTGGCGGACCACCAGCGGAAGGAGCAATTAATGAAAGAATTGGGGGACGAGCCCGCGCCGTTGTTTCGGGAAGTCCGTGCGTTGGTCCTCCGCAAGTGCAACCCTCTCACGGAAAGACACATCCGCGCCGTCTTCGGCGTGGGAGTCTCCGGCAGGAAGATGGGACACGATGAGCGCCAAGGGGTTGGGGACGTCCACTCGGTCCAGGGTTACGCGACGAGATGAGTTGACGCTAAGGCCTCTCAAGAGGCGTACGCGAGTGAAGCCCGCAAGCGCCCACCACAGAGCGGCCGTCAGCTGCAGCGAAGGTCAGGCCGCATAAACGGAGACGAGGGTGAAGCGGATGAGGTCCACTTGGTGACTGCCGGCGGCGCTGCGAAGCCACGTCGAGAGCTGTTCGAGGCTCCGGAGCGACTGGATCTCACGGCGTGTCGAACCGTGGACATGCCAAGCTTCGTGGTCGGCGCCGACGCCTCGGCTCACCCTCGTCATCGCGCAGGCAAGGCTACGCCGCAGAAACCCAGCCATGCGGTCGGCGCGTGACTCACTTCGGCAGCAGAAGGTGAAGACGAAATGGTGTGGACTGTTTTCTCGATGGGCAGCGGCCACCGTTCGCCAGATTCTGAGAGCGCCCGAGAGGGAACCCAACTCGCTCGGGTTGTGATACTCGTTGTCGCAGGAATCGTTCATCGTCGAAGATAACCGAAACGGCGCCAGTTCCCAAATCGGCGCACGCCCAAGTACGAGAACGTACCGACCGGTATCCGCGAACTCGCTGGCATCGAGCTCGAATCGAGGTGCTGCAGTCTGGTTGAGGGTCGCGAGGCTCAGACTGTTTTCACTCCTGATTGTGGCTGATTTCGGCTAATCGATAGATCGATCAGGCGCCTCTTCCGACGACAGCCATTTGGCAATGGCGTCCGGCGACAGCAGTTCGTACGTGAGCTGCCCCGAAGTACGGAAAACACCACCGGTGTTGTGCACGCGCACTGTCCCCGAGGGCAGGCCCCGGAAGTCACCTGCACGCCGGAGACCGGGAATGAAGAGGCGGTGGAGATAGGCGCTGTCATCTTCGACGTCAAACCGATCTGCATCGGCAACGGTGCGGCGGAACCCGGGCCACACTCCGCGTGCTAGAAGCGCCCAGAGACCGCCTCGACCTGCGCCGACCAAATCGACTGCGCCGAACTCGCCCTGCAAATAGGCCGCGGCTGTAAGGACATCCTGCACGCGGATCTGATCTGCCGTCCGGTTGTAAGTCGTGAAGAAGGGCATCGTCGTATCCCGCGTCTCCTCGAACGGCAGCACGTGAAACACGGCTCGTCTATCCCGTTGTAGCGCGTGTACTAGACTCGGCGGCGAATCGCCGACCAGCAGCACGGGGGTCTGCACCGTGGCAGCGGGTGGCTGCTCCGGGGGCCAGCGCCTGAGTTCGACCCGGTCGGTCCCACGCGAGAGATAGATACGGTCGTCCAGAACACTCGAAAACACCCGCTCGGGCCACTCTGCTGCGAGCGCGTACCGCAGAGCGGATGAGTCAACCGGAAGCGCCTGCCAGAGCCGCAACAGCGAGTCGACATCTGCACCTTCTGGCCGCATGCGGCCATACCACACCAACACATCAGTCAGTGGTTCGACTCGAAACCGTTGTTCTGTTGTATCGACTGGCCCGCCCTCAGTATGTGGAGGCGACAACCAACGTGCGAACCACGCGTACACGGCCTCGCGGCTCTCGCGGTTGTAGTTGTGCTCGGCATCGAACGATGCGACCGCAACGGCGGCGTCGGCTCCGAGCAGGCGGTAGATGTGTTGGATTGCCGGGAACTCAATCCGGGGCACGTTCAGCGTCCAATCGCCCGTCGCAGATACGAGCAGCATTGGGCGCGGCGCCGCCAGCGCTGCGATCTCCACGTTCGATTGGTCAAGGCGGAGTCCGGCCACGTTCTCACAGTTGTCTCCACCCTGAAAGTGCGCCGAGACCATGTTCACTGGCGCCGAGACCCGGACGCGATCGTCGACCGCAGCGAGCAAGAACGTCTGCGTGCCTCCTCCAGACGCGCCAGTCACCGCGAGGCGCTTCGGGTCAACCTCGGGTAGGCTCTCCAGGAAGTCGAGCGCGCGGATGCTGTTCCAGAGCTGCAGCCCCAGCACGTTGAAACTCCAGAGCTCCGCCTGCGCCGAGTGGAAGTTGTGATCAACCTGATAGCTGTCGTTGTAGCCAATCATGTCGAAGCTGAAGACCACGTAGCCCTGCCGAGCTAGGTTGATCGCCCTCCCCGGCACCGACGCGAGTTCATCGTGTTGAAGTCGGCCGTACGTCCAGTGCCCATGAGGTGAGAGCACACCGGGAAAGGGGCCGGCGCGGTTCACCGGTCGATAGAGATTACCGGTGACGAAGAATCCAGGCAGGCTCTCGAAGGACACCTTTTCAACGGAGTAGCCCTCGCGCACCGTGCGGCCAAAAATCTGGGGATGAAGGGGAGTGCGCCCTGGCAAGGGCAAGAGGCCTGCGCTGAAGAGAACGCGGCGGCGCAACTCTGCGGCGCGTGCCTCCCACTCCGCACGGCTCGCGAACTGTGGGACTGGCCACGGCGTGTCCGTCCCGCGGAGCAAGGCGCGGCTGTCAGCTGCCGGGACCTGGGCGCCGGCCTGTCCAGCGAGCAGGCTCAGCATGACCATCACCAGGAACTTCACGAGGAACTTCACGGCCCATCCTTCCTGACACTCAGCTCCACAGCCGGTCCCATGCGCGAATCTCATCCCATTGCGGGGTCGGGGCAAACAGTTCTTCCCCTTCCACGAGGAACTCTCTGACCACCTCATCGTTGAGCTCGACGCCGAGTCCGGGCGACTCGGGCACCTTCACATAACCGTTCTGCACGATGGGTCTTTCTATGCCGGTCACCAGGTCATCGAACCTCGGTGAGTCCACTGCATGGTGTTCCAGCCACATGAAGTTTTCGGTGGCAGCTGCGCTGTGTACGGCACCCAGGAAGGAAACGGGTCCCGCAGCATGATGCTGCATGAAGCCCACTCCATGCATGGACGCAAAGTCACCGATCTTCTTTGTCTCCAGTATCCCACCGGCCGTATTTGGGTCCGGGTGCACGATGTCCACGGCGTGCTGTGCAATCAGGTCGTGGAACCCGCCGTACAGCTTGTAGATGTCTTCCCCGGTCTGCGTGGGCGTCGTGGATGACCGGGTGATCTCCTTCCATTGATCGGTGTATTGCCAGGGAATGATGTCCTCTATGTACGCGAGGTTATAGGGCTCAGTTGCCCGGGCGATCTTGATGGCTTCATTCACGCTGAAGTGTCCCCAGTGATCCGTTCCCATCGGTATCTCATACCCGATCTGCGAGCGCATCACATCGATGTATTCCATCAGCCTGTCCAGTCCCTTGTCCGTTATCTGTACGGCGGTAAAGGGATGCAACGTCATGTTGTAATCCCTGTACTCGTGCTGCCAGGGATCGAGTGCACCGCCTGGTTCATTGATGATGGTACCCGGGATGTCTCTGATCAGGTTGATCCCGATATCCATCTTCAAGGCCGTGTAACCCTGGTCTATTCTTGCCTGCATGCGCTGGGCGTATTCGTGGGGGTCGCGCGATACGGTAGTGTCGCAGTAGAGCCGCACCCTGTCGCGGTACTTCCCGCCCAGTAACTGGTAGACGGGAACGTCATAGGCTTTCCCGGCCAGGTCCCACAGGGCCATCTCCACGGCAGAGACGCCGCCCCCCTGCCGTCCATGGTGCCCGAACTGTTTGATCTTATTGAAAAGTCGCTCCACATTGCAGGGATTCTCCCCGAGTATCCTGCTTTTCAGGAAAAGGGCGTATTCCTTTGCGGCGCCATCGCGGACATCGCCATGCCCAACGATCCCCTGGTTGGTATAGATCCTTACAATGGGTGTGCGGAAGACTACCCCGCTGATCTCCGCGATGCGCATATCCGTGATCTTGAGATCTGTGGGTGCTGAATTGCGGTTCACGTTCTGGGTGAGGTACCCCAGCTGTTCGTGCATTGATCGATCGAGTAGTAATCCTGCGGAAAGGCCGCCAAGTCCGGCTTTCTTGAGGAAACCCCGACGGGAATCCACTGTGTCTTGAGTTTTCTTCTTTTGCATGATATTGAAGTTCCGGTTGGGATCGATTCATAGATCTAGTATTCAGTCGATAGGCCGTCAATTCCAAGCCAGGCTATGCGCAATATCATATACAGGTCCCTGTTGATTATCTCCCTGCTCCTCCTGGCAGGCTTTTTCATTTCCTGGATCCTGGATGCCAAAGGCCTAACAGGTCCATTGCTCACCCTGTTCTTTGTGACCCTGGCCATCAGCTTCTACGGTCACCCGAATCTGAAGAAATTCGCATATACGGTATGGATCTTCGCTGCCGTGACGGTGTCGCTGAACTATCCCCAGTTCTTCAGGCAGGTAGGCGATTTTGACCTGAGAGGGGCCATCGTTCCCCTGCTTCAGATCATCATGTTCGGCATGGGGTCCCAGTTGAGCATCAAGAATTTTGCCGATGTGGTCCGGATGCCGAGGGGGGTGATGGTCGGCATCGTCTGCCAGTTCACCATCATGCCGCTGGTGGCGATTAGCGTTGCCAAGGCTTTCGGTTTCCCGCCGGAGATCGCTGCGGGAATCGTATTGGTTGGATCTGCGCCGAGTGGCCTTGCATCCAATGTCATGTCGTTTATCGCCAGGGCGAACCTGGCTCTTTCGGTCACACTAACAGCGGTGGCCACGCTGCTGGCACCACTGATGACCCCGCTCCTGATGAGGTTGTTGGCCTCGCAGTATGTGCCCATCGATTTCTGGAACATGATGCTGAGCATCATCAACATCGTCATCTTACCGATAGTAGCCGGGCTGATGTTCAACGCCATCGGGTACGGACTGACCAAGCGCAGGAGCATTGTCATCCAGGCCCTTGTATATCTGGTCATCGTTGTGGCAAAGAACTTCCTGAATTACCAGATCAACGAGGTAACACTCCAGCAGTTTCTTTCCAGTAGCGCAACTGATATCGTATGGTTTTCCCTGTTGCCGATCGTTGCTGCCTTGGTGTTCAGGCATTATGCTCGCGGCAGGAAACGATGGCTGGACAAGGCGATGTCGCTAGTCTCCATGGTGGGGATAGGGATAATCATCACCATCATCACTGCCGCCGGAAGGGATAGTCTGATGGCCATTGGCCTGGCGCTGATCCTGGCATGCCTGATACACAACCTGGCGGGCTATTTCCTGGGTTACTGGGGCTGCAGGCTCTTGTCCATGGACGAGCGGTCATGCAGGACCATTGCGCTGGAAGTAGGCATGCAGAACGGCGGACTAGCGAGCGGGATCGCGCTGGAGATGGGGAAAGTAGCAACCATTGGCTTGGCGCCGGCCGTATTTGGCCCCATGATGAATGTGACCGGATCTTCGCTGGCCACCTGGTGGAGGGGTAAACCGGAACAGGAACCCTCGGACAATGAAGCAGAAACACCCTAACCAAACATTCGTGCCATGAAAAACTCGATAGTGTTTCTCAGTTTGATCTGCTTCGGACTGGCAGGCATCACTGCGACACACGCACAGGTCGCCACGCCGAACGAGATCAAGTTCTATACACTGGAATGGGAAGGGGAACGTTTCCCGGAGGGGCGGCCCAAGCTTTCCCAAGATCTGCTGGAACGCTTGAAGAACATTTCGAT
>JBDGZZ010000140.1:0-19747 GCA_039588335.1 Gemmatimonadota bacterium
CAGTGGAATCGAACGGCACCACGTTCGCCTATCGGCCGGAAGATGTGGTAGTCGAACGCGAAGTCATTACGGACTGGCTGGTCCAGAGCGACGGACCCTTTGTGGCGGCACTGGATCCCCATCTGACTGAGGAGTTGGAGCTGGAGGGGTTGGCCCGGGAATTGGTCAATCGAGTGCAGCGACTTCGCAAAGAGGCCGGATATGATTACGATACGCGGATTGAATTGGGCTTGTCCGGCTCAGACGAAGCCTTGGCAGCCGCAGAGACCCACCGCACCTTTATAGCGCGTGAGACGTTAGCACGTCAGGTGGAAGTCGGGTCAGATCTGCCGAATCCGGACGTGTCGGAAGAAGTGAATATCGATGGTCGGCGAGTCATCGTCTCGCTCAGGCGACACGATGGCGGCCAATAACTTTACAACCGGTAACGGCAGCCGAAGTTGGGGGTCATGAATAAGAAGCAGTTGGCTCATCTTGAGAAACGCTTGCTCGAAGAGCGCAATCGGGTAATGAAGGAGTTGGGTTACTACGACGAGCAGTTCAGTGGTACCCTGCAGAGTTCCGATGGCGACCTATCAGCTTATTCCTTCCACATGGCGGATCAGGGGACCGACGCCATGGAACGGGAGAAACAGTTCCTTTTCGCGTCGAAAGAGGGACGCTACCTGTGGCACGTGAACGAAGCTCTCCGCCGCCTGTATGGGGATCCAGGGACGTTCGGCACGTGTCATGAATGCGGTGATGTGATAGCCTTCGAACGCCTCGATGCCCTTCCGCACGCTCGGCTGTGCATCAAGTGCAAGGCAAAAGAGGAAGATGGCAAAGACAAATAGTCGGCAGCTGTTTTGGTGGGTGGCTATCAGTGTCATCGTACTCGACGTCATTACCAAACGGATGGCGGTATCCAGGCTATCCAACGGCCTTCCTGTGCAGGTCATTGGCGATTGGCTCTCGTTCAGATTGGTCTATAATCCGGGCGCGGCATTCGGCATACACGTGGGGCCCTATTCTCGATGGGTGTTCATGATCCTGGCGCTGGTGGCGCTGGTGGTGCTCGGCGCCATGGTGCGCCAAACGCCGCCGGTGCAACGCTTTCGGCTCGTCACCCTGGGACTGATCTGCGGCGGTGCCGTCGGCAACTTGATCGACCGCATCTTCAAGTCGGAAGGTGTCGTGGACTTCATCGACGTGTGGATTGGCCGGTTCCACTGGCCCACCTTCAACGTGGGCGACATGGCAGTGAGCTGCGGAGCCATCGCGCTAGCGGTGGTGCTCTGGTCGGAAGGGAAACACTCCAAGGAGTCGGCCGGCGAGGCCACCAATCCTGCAGAGGCATCGACCTAGTACGGAGCCCCCGCCAACCGTGGCCCGGGTAATAACGTTCCAAGTTTCAGCAATGACCACAGAGCGGCTTGATCGTTTTCTTGCCGATCAGCTCGCTCTGTCCCGCACCCAGGTTGCTCGTCTGGTTGCAGGAGGTGCCGTTCTCCTCAACGACAAGCCGGCGCGCGCATCGCGCACTCTGGAGCGCGGCGACCTGCTCTCTGTCGAGCTCAAGGAATTTGGGGGTCGGGCACCGCGAGAGATTCAGGGCTACGATTTCCCACTCGACGTAGTCCACGAAGACGACACGTTGCTGGTGCTGAACAAGCCAGCTGGCCTCGTGGTGCACCCCGCGCCGGGGCATTGGGAAGACACGCTGGTGAACGCTTTGGCTGCGCGAGGGACAGGATTGTCCGGCGGTGCTGAGGGCCGACCGGGCATCGTGCATCGACTAGACAAGGACACCTCGGGTCTGATTGTGCTGGCGAAGACAGATGCTACGCACCGTAAACTGGCCCGCGCGCTGAGCGGCCGGCGCATACAACGCGTGTACGTGGCTCTGACATGGGGACATCTGGAGGGCGCATTGGACATAGACGCTGCCGTGGCAAGACACCCGCGAGACCGCAAGCGTATGGCTGTACTCGCTACTGGCCGCCAGGCGCTCACGCACGTGACGCCGGTAGCCCGATTCGAACTGTGTGATCTGGTTAGGATCAATCTCGGGACCGGCAGGACACATCAGATCCGAGTTCACCTGAGCCACATCGGCCATCCTGTTGTCGGAGACCCGGTGTACGGTGGGGGCGGCTACAAACGGATGACGGGGGCCCAGAAGGGCCGAGCTGCGACGCTGGAGCGAGCAGCTCCACGGCAGGCACTCCATGCGGCACTCCTGAGCTTGACACATCCTGAGAGCGGAGAACCAGTGCAGTTCGTTGCCGGATGGCCGCACGACCTGTGCGATGTTCTGGAAGTGGCGGGTGGTGATCCAACTCTGCTTGATCGCGATAACCTGCTGAAGTATCTTGGCTTCGCTCAATAAGATGGCCGATTTTGCAGGTAACCGGCTATTGGTGTTCCGGGTGGCCGACTTGGCCTGCGCTGCCGAAGCTTCGGTAGTCCGGGAGATCCTGCCGGCGCAACGGGCCACCCGCGTTCCCGGTGCCCAAGATGCGGTGGATGGCCTGATCAATGTTCGCGGCCGCGTGATCACTTTGGTGGATGGCCGGCGTGCCCTCAACCACTCGTCGGGCGGCGGCGATGGTCCTGTCATTCTCGTAGATGTCGGTGAGTGGACTGTTGGGTTGGCCGTTGATGCGGTTCTGGATTTGTTCTCGGTGTTGCCCGCTGACCTTTCCGAGCGTGGCGACCTGCCGGGGGTGGACTCGCGAATCGTAAAGGCCGTAGGCCAGCGCGCGAATTTGTCCTTTGTACTTCTCGATGTGGATGCATTACTTAGACCATACATGACGGCATAGGGGGTAACCCGTGAGTCATACAGTGCTCGTCTGTGACGACGCCATCTTCATGAGGACCATGATCAGCGATATCCTGTCTCAGGCCGGATACGAAATTGTCGGTGAGGCGGAGACCGGCGTTCAGGCGGTTGAGAGATTCAAGGAGTTGAAGCCGGACCTGGTCACGATGGATATCGTGATGCCGGACATGGGCGGGATCGATGCCGTCAGGGAAATAGTGGGTCAAGACCCCGATGCCCGGATCTTGATGTGCAGCGCAATGGGGCAACAAGCCCTCGTCGTCGAGGCCATCCAGGCAGGTGCCAAAGACTTCGTAGTCAAGCCTTTCCAACCTTCCCGCGTTCTCGAGGCAGTGCAGCGGGTGCTCGGGTAGGCATGGATCCCTCCCAGTATTCGGAGCTCTTCCTTGCCGAAAGCCGGGAACACCTGAACGCAGTCAACCAGCAGCTTCTGGAGTGGGAGCGGAATCCGGAGGCAACGGAACCGGTTGGAGGTATTTTCCGCGCCGTCCATACGATCAAGGGCATGGCAGCTACGATGGGCTATGCCGTGGTCAGCGACCTTGCCCATCGAATGGAGAACCTCCTCGATATCCTCCGCAGCGGTGATCACCAGGTAACGGAAGAGTTGTTTGAACTGCTCTTTCGGGCAGCCGACTCGATGGAGCGCGCGATAGACGCGTCGGTTGCGGGCCGCGAGAGCGAAGTGGATGCGGCGGAACTCCTCGAGGCGATCGATGGAGTGTCCAAGGTTCTCTCACCCTCAGCCAAACGGCCTTCTCGGCCCTCGCTCCAGACGGTTGCCCCGGTTGAAGGTGCTGGCCTGTTGGTTCGGGTGTCGGTCGATCCGAACAGCATGTTGAAGGGTGCGCGAGCCACGGTGGTCCTCGGACGCATGGAGGCCGTGGGAAGGCTGCACGGTGTGAGGCCGGACCTCAGTGTCATGGAATCTCAGGATTTCGACGGCGAGTTCGAATTTCGGATTGAGACCGAGCTGGATGAGGCGTCGATCGAGATGGAGATCAGGGCGGCAGGGGACATCCAGCGGGTAGCGATTGGCGGAGAGGAAGCGGCTTCCAAGGGAGCGGACGTGCCGAGCAGCAAGAGCCGGCACATCAGGATTGACTTGCAGCGGGTGGATACCCTGATGAACCTCATCGGGGAGCTCGTGACTGCTCGGGACCAGCTCAATCAGATCTCAGCCAGGCGGGAAGATGCCGAGCTGGAAGACGTCACCGTGAAACTGTCTCGCCTCACCGCCGACATCCAGGCTGAGATCATCCAGGTCAGGATGACGCCTGTCTGGCAGATATTCGACCGGTTCCCCCGGTTGGTGCGCGATCTCGGCCGTCAGCTTGGGAAGCAGATCGAGTTCCGGGTCGAGGGCAAGGATATTGAGCTCGACCGGGCCATACTGGACGAAATCGGAGATCCGCTCGTGCACTTACTCCGCAATGCAGTGGATCATGGGATTGAAACACCGGCGGAGCGGAAGGCGGCCGGCAAGCCTACCACGGGGCGGATCGTACTCTCGGCTGTCAGGGAGAAGGCAAAAGTATCCATTCAAGTCAGCGACGACGGGAAGGGCATTGACCGACAGAAGATGTTGGATGACGCCAAGCGCCAAGGCATGGTGGACGAGGAGATCGAGACTCTTACCGACGAAATGCTACTGCGCGTGCTGGCACGGCCGGGCTTCAGTACGGTCCAGGAGGTGTCGGACGTCTCAGGGCGGGGTGTGGGGATCGACGTAGTTGCGACTCATTTGCGCTCTCTGGGAGGCGGGCTGGTGTTGCGTAGCGACCCGGGGGAGGGGACCATGTTCACCTTGCAGCTGCCCATCACTCTGGCGATTGTGCGGGCGCTCACGGCTGCGGTCGGTGAGGAGTGCTACGTTTTGCCCATGACGCACGTTGCGGAAACACTGGACCTGGACACTGCGTCGATAACCGGAGTTGACGGGAAAGATGGCCTGATGTATCACGGAGATGTGATACCGTTGGTCGATCTGCGGGATGTCGTGGATGTTCCGGGAGACCCGCCGGCGATGCGGCCGGTTGTGGTACTCCAGATTGGGGGAAGGAGGTCGGGTCTCGTTGTGGATGCGCTGACCGGCCAACAGGAAATAGTGGTGAAGTCGTTTGATCCGCCCAGCGGCACTCTGCCGATATTCAGCGGCGCGACAATACTTGGCGATGGCGCCCCGGTGCTCATTCTGGACGCCGGCGGGCTCGTCTAGGAGACCTTATGGAAGACATGCGTGACCTCGAGGCACTGCAGCTGGATGCTCTCAAGGAAGTGGCCAATATTGGCGCCGGTCATGCAGCGACCGCCTTGTCACAGATGACGGACCGCCGGATCATGATCAGTGTTCCCACGATCAGGGTCACCGGCCTCGAGGACCTCTCCGACATGATGCTGGACCCGGACCAGGTGGTGGTTGCAGTGCTGATGCACATGCTGGGGGATCTCACCGGGCGAACATTGCTCATGCTCCCGGATGAGAACGCCAGGCTTTTGTGCGATCTACTGCTGAGACGCCCTCCTGGGTCCACTACCGGACTCGACGAGTTGGAAAAGTCCGGATTGAAGGAGGCGGGCAACATCTTGGGCGGTGCCTACATGAACGCACTGTCCGACTTCATGGGAATGATGCTGCTGCCATCGGTACCGAGCCTGGAAATCGACGTCGCATCGGCCATTGTCACGACCGCCCACCTCAGTTTTGGACGAGACTGGGACTGCGTCTTCTGTGTGGAGACCGACTTCCATTTCGAAGAAGCGGGCCGCAAACTCAAGGGACACTTCCTGCTGCTTCCTGACATGGCCTCGTTAAAAGCGATCCTGGACGCGATTCAATTGCCCTGAACGGTATGGCACTCACCGAACAGGACCGGGAAGTTCTTCGCTCGTTCGCACAACGGATCGATCCGTCCGACGCGGGAGCCCACAATAATCTTGGAGTTCTGTACTACCTGAAGGACATGACGGTCGAATCCATCGAGCAGTTCTCAAATGCGCTCGAATTGGACTCGAAGATGCAGGTGGCACAGCGCAACCTGGAGTTGGCCCATCAGCGTTCCGGGCATTACGACCGCAGGGTGACCGAGTTGCGTGAGGAGCTGCGGGCGGATCCGGAGAATCGAGAGGCACGCTGGGAACTGGGGCGAGCGTTTGCGTCGCTGGGACAGTATGATGCAGCCATTAGCGAGTTCCAGACGCTGATCGCGCGCGACGCCGACGATGTCGCTGCGATTGTTCAGCTGGCGTTGGCAGAGAAGAGTCAGGGACAGATCGAGACCGCGACGGAGTGGTTGCGGCGTGCCAGTGACCTGGATCCGGAAAGTAGCGTCGTTCACTTCTATCTGGGCGAAGCCTACTACAACCGGGGCCTCAATCAGGAAGCCCTCGAGGCATTACGGCGGGTGGTTGAACTGGCTCCGGATCATGCGGACGCACAATACCTCATCGCGTTCGTCTTGGGCGACATGGGGTGCCATGACGAAGCGCGAGCCGCTACAAAGCGCGCGATTCAACTCAATCCGACCTACGGCAAGGCGCAAACCAATCTCTCCATAGAACGGCTGACGGGTGGACGCAGGAGTGGTCCCCACGAGGCGCCGGCCGCCGAGACCGATGAGGCGGCTCCAGCCCACTGTAACCTCGGACTGGCATTTCGCCGCCAGGGCTACTACCAGGAAGCCCTGCGCGAGTACCGGCTGGCGTTGGAGCTCGGAGAGGACCGCGAGTTGGTTCGAAACGCC
Source organism: Gemmatimonadota bacterium (assembly GCA_039588335.1). Taxonomy (GTDB): domain Bacteria; phylum Gemmatimonadota; class Gemmatimonadetes; order Gemmatimonadales; family GWC2-71-9. The sequence goes on from JBDGZZ010000140.1 coordinate 6,568, forward strand.
ATGGCCGAGGTGTACCTCCTGTTGCATGACCATCCGGCTGCATTGGAGCTGTACGACGCGCTGCTCGAAGAAACGCCCGAATTGACCAAGCTGTGGAATGAAAGAGGTGTTGTCCTGCATCAATTGGGGCGTTTTGCGGAGGCCGCGGACTCGTACCAGAGAGCCGTGAAGCATGCTCCGAAGCACGCGTTGGCTATTAACAATCTCGCCATCGTACTGGCGCAGGAAGGCAAGCACGAAGAGGCCATCGCTACTTTCGCGACGGCGGTGCGGTGCGAGCCTGGGCTCGCCACGCCGCAGCTCAACCTGGGTCTCCTGCTGCTCAAGCTGAAACGACTGCAGCTAGCGCTGGAGGCGTATCGTAAGGTGCTCGAATCCGATGTCGGCAACGCACCAGCCTGGAATGGCATCGGGTTGGTCCTGAACGAGTTGGGTCGACCGGCCGATGCGAGGAGCGCATTCGCCCGGGCAGTGGAGACAGATCCCGAGCTATCCGAGGCGCACTACAACCTCAGCTTTGCGCTATCGAGCCTGGGCGATTACGACGGGGCCCTCAGGGCAGTGACCCGAGCACAGACGATCGATCCCTATTACGTGCCGCAGAAGTTCAGGCTCGCGATAGACCTGCAGTATGAGGATCCGTCCATCTCGGTGATTCCCGAGATCTCTGCAGACGTATCGGCCGATGCGTCACAAGCGATCAGCTTCGATCAGCAGGTGATCGACCAGTTGTTCGAGGAGCTGGATCAGGCACCTCCCGAGCCCGACGGTGCAGCGCCCGGTGATCCCTTTGCCGTGGCGCGTGATTACATGAACAAAGGCCTGCTGGACCTGGCGGCGGCCGAGACCGACCGGGCTGCATCACGCGGGGCCGATCAGGCGGACAGACTGGTGCTCTCGGCGGACATTTTCGCCCGGCGCGGACTGCACGGAGAAGCGCTCGAACGCTACCGGGCCGCCCGCCAACTGGCGGTCGATCGCACGGACGCCCGTCTCGGTGAGATCCGGCAGCTTTTGGCGCTCGACAGGGGAGCCGAGGCTGTCGAAGACGCAGCCGAGTTCGCAGCCCAATATCCAAAAGACGTGGACATCTTGGTTACGTTGGCCGAATGCCGTCTCGCGGGAGGTAATCCTGCGCTGGCGCTCGAGTCGCTCCAGGTGGCGCGCGTACGAGCTCCTCAACGGGCGGATCTGCTCAAACTCGAAGGAGACATTGCCTTCGGTATGGGGGATCTCGAGTCTGCGCAGCACGCGTACCAGGGTGCCCTGGCGCTGGAACCCAGGTTTGCGCAGGCGCAGGTAGATCTTGGGCGGGTCCACGAGGTACGACAAGACTGGAAGTCCGCGGAGTCATCCTACCTTGCCGCACTGGATGCCCTGCCGTCGTTTTCTGAGGCGGCATTGGCTTTGGCCCGGGTCTATCGAAGGGCGGGATTGGCACGCTTGGCCGTAAACCTGCTGGTCGAGGTGCTGTCCAACGATCCATCCGATGTCGACGCGATGCTGAGCCTGGGGCATTCGCTGCTGGAGGATGGGCGGCTGGATCGCGCACTGGAGGCATTCGAGAGAATCTTGGCGTTCGACGACCACAACGTCGGTGCTCACTTCTTCTCCGGCGTCGTCATGGCGCGTCTCAGGCGCTATACGGAAGCGGTACAGATGTGGGATCGGGTAATAGAACTCGAGCCCGATGGCCCATATGCGCGGGAAGCTAGGAAGCACGCGCGATCCGCGCTCGATCTCAAGCACATCTTCAAGACTGGAGTGGCCTAACGATGCCGATCGAAGGGCCACTCAAGGAAATGGGCATCCACGACATCTTTCAGCTGCTCGACCTCAGCCGGAAGACGGGGAGGCTCACTGCCACGTCGAAACTTCGCCACAATAGCGGCAACGTCTATTTCGAGAACGGCTCCGTAGTCTACGCGGAGATCGAGAGCAACCCACATTTGCTGGGTAACATGCTTGTGAGTTCGGGGAAAATCAGCGAAGGAGATCTCAATCGCGCGCGGGACATGCAGGAGAAGGGTGACAACCGGAGGTTGGGAGAGATCCTGGTGGATATTGGTGCCCTCTCCCAACGCGATTTGGAGAGGCAAGTTCGCTTCCAGGTGGAGGAGGTGATCTTCGAGCTGGTGGGCTGGCGCGAGGGCTATTTCTCGTTCGTCGAGGGCGAACGGTCGGAACTTCCCCCGGAAGCGTTGGTCAAGATTACGACTGAGTCGCTGTTGATGGAGGGTGCGCGTCGTATCGACGAGTGGTCGCTAATCGAGCGGAAGATCCCGCACCTCGGAGTGATTCCGAAGTTCTCTCCCTTGGATCCAGGTGAGAAACGGGAGGGATATCTCGACCTGCTGCCCTCGGAGTGGGAATTGCTCGGCGCAGTTGACAGCGATAGGGACGTTCGGGGAGTGGCGACGGCCTTGGGGCGGTCGGAGTTCGAAGTCGCCAAGGCGATCTTCGGTCTCGAGAGTGCCGGCATACTGATGCTGCATGAACCGACGGTTGCGCAGGCAGAAGACACGGAATCAGAGGAGGATATCGGGCGGCTGTTGCAGCGGGCCGAAGAAGCGGTGGTTGACGGCGATATGGTTGGAGCGCGCAGTTGGGCTGAGGTAGCGCGGTCCACGAGTCCGCACGATGCCCGAGTCCATCTCACGTTGGGGACCATCAGCTTGGCGGCTGACGAAGCCGAGTCGGCGGAGGAAAATCTGCGGCGGGCGCTACGCATTGATCCGATGCTGGTTCGTGCGCACCGCCTCCTTGGCAATGCTCTGGCGCTGCAGGGGCGATACTCCGAGGCGGTCGAATGGTGGCAACGTTGGCTCAAACTTGGAGAGCACACGGAGGAAGAGGAGGCGGAGATCGAAAAGGTGCGAGACGCCCTCAAGGCGGTGGACAAACTAGATGCCCTGCTAGGGAAGGCCAGTGAGTAGCGACACCAAGGCACTGACCGCCCAGTTGGCCCGCGAACCTGACAGCCTCGTCTTTCTCGAGTTGGGAGAGGCCCTGCGGCAGCGCGCGCAATTGTACAGTGCTGCCAAAGTGGCGGGTCATCTTCAACAAGCGTTCGAGGAATGGCAGGTGACAGTGGAGTTGGATCCGCGCCATCTGGGAGCGCACAAGGGGCTCGGGTTCCTCAGCTATCGTTGGGGTGACCTCGACGGCGCGCTGGAACATCTGGAACTGGCCCTCGCTGCGAACCCGATGGACGAGAGCGTTATCCAGGCTTTGCGCATGGTTCGGGATACGGTTGCCGAGGTGGCGGCCAAAGAAGATGAATCGGGTCCACCCCCGGTGTTCGATGGCTTGGAGGGGGCCGAACACGGTTTGTTGATGTTCGATACCAGAGGTCGAGTGTTGGGGGGAGGAATGAAGGCGGAGTCCGGTGCCGACGCGTCGCCGGACGTGGCAGCGTATGTGGCCGGAGCCTGTGGGGAGGCGGATCGATCCACGCGCATCCTGGAGATGGGGTCGTGGCAGTGGGTAGTGGTCGAGGGGCCTGAGGGCAACATCCACGTGAGCAGGTCCGAGGAAGACACGCTGTTGCTCGTCTCGCGAGACCGCAGCGTTCCTTCGGGGCGCTTGGCGATCCTTGCGGACCGGGCTGCCGAGGTTGCGCGCCGGTGGGTGGGGGAACAGCAGCCATGAGCGGACGTTTTCGCCAGGTGCTGGACAACATCACTCACGTCCGGGGGGTGCGTGGCGCCCTGTTGGTGACGGACGACGACGGCCTGGTCGTGGCAGATTCGGTGATGGAGGGTGTTAGAGGAAATGCGGTGGCGGCGTTGGCTGCTAGCTTGGTGACGAAGATGGGGATGGCGAGTAGGGCCGCCGGTGTCGGAGCGCTCAACTTTCTTCATCTTCAGGCAGACGACGGAGCCCTCCTCGCGCTTCCGGCTGAGGACGGTGTCTTGGTGGTCGTCATTGCCGACAAGGACATCAACGTCGGACTGGCGCGGTTGGAAATGCTGCGAGCTGCCGAGGTAGTGAAGTGACGCCGACTCGTGCCATTGAACCGTGGATGGCAGATCCTCTGGTGCGGTTCGTCACCGAAGCCAGCGCGCGGCTCACGTTGATCATGACCCCGGCTGGGCAGGTGCTGGCTCAGCACGGATTTGCCCGAGCGGTTGATGTCATGGCTGCGGCTGCATTGGGTGCTGCGATCGTTTCATCAACGCGTGAAATCGCCCGAACGATGGGCGAGGACGAGTTCACGGCGCTGAACCATCAGGGACGACACCACGGGATCTTCTTGGCCGAGATGGAGACGCCACGGGGTAGGTTGCTGGCTCTGGTAGTTTACGGCACTGAGTCATCAGTTGGTCTCGTTCAACTCTTTTTCGAGGACTTTGTGAAGGATCTCAGCACCGCGTGTCCTGACGAGGAACCCAAGAAACCAGTGATAGCGACCGATTTTGAACGTGATTTGAACGAGAGTCTGGCGACTCTATTCGGGCGGTGACCGATGCCTCTTGTGAATTTCACTACCCGCGAGATCACCTGTAAGATCGTCTACTATGGTCCCGGAAGGTCGGGTAAGACGACGAACCTCCAGTACATCTACGGGTGTGTTCCGGAGAGCCGCCGGGGAAAGATGGTGTCGCTGGCAACGCGCACCGATCGAACACTGTTCTTCGATTTCTTGCCTCTGGAATTGGGAAGCATATCCGGGTTTACCACGAGGTTCCAGCTCTATACGGTTCCCGGACAGGTCTACTACAACGCAACGCGGAAGTTGGTGCTACAAGGTGCGGACGGTGTCGTGTTCGTCGCTGACAGCCAGGCACGTCAGTTGGACGAAAACATAGCCAGTTTGCAGAACCTGCAGGTGAACCTGTTGGAGCAAGCTGTTGACGTCCGCACCATGCCGGTTGTGTTGCAGTATAACAAGCAAGACCTCCCCGCCGACCTGATCTTGGGTCCGGACGACCTGGATGCCGCACTGAACTTCAGAGAGGATCCAAGTTTCCCAGCCGACGCATTGACCGGCGTCGGTGTGTTTGAAACGCTGAAGAGCATATCGGAACGGGTCCTGCGCAAGCTGAGCGAGGAGTCTCCGGCGTGACGGCCGAGCTGAATCCACGGTACGACCTCGACACGTTTCGCGTTGGCGAAGGCAACGAGCTGTTGGTGAGTGCAGCGCGTGCGGTAGCGGAACGGCTCGGCAGCGCCTACAACCCGCTGTACTTGCACGGAGGTCCTGGTCTGGGCAAGACCCATCTTCTCACCGCCATAGGGCGCCACGCCGAAAGTGGGGGAACTTCCCCCAGCATCGAGTACCTAACGCCCGATCGAATTGCGGAATCATTTCACGCGGCAACATCTGCCGGACAGAGTGATGCGTACCGCAACCGGCTGGCCGATATTGACCTCTTGTTGGTCGACGACATCCACCTGGTTGCGCAACGTCCGGAGATACAAACCGAGTTGCTGCGGCTCCTTCCGGTGCTACAGGCCGGGGGCAAGCAAATCGTGTTGGCGGGACTGGACCTTCCGACAAGCATCGAGGGATTGGATCCCCGACTGGCATCGTTACTCTCGAGTGGGCTCGTGGTGGACATCAACCCTCCCGACCACCAAACCAGGTTGGCGATCCTGCGGGACCGGGCCGAAGAGAGAGGTACCGCGTTCGAGGAAGGCGTGTTGGAGACGGTCGCCGAGTTCCAGATCGCAAACGTGCGAGAGCTGGTGACTCTCCTGAACCGATTGGTGGCACTCGAGGCGGTGGGTGAGACACGGCTGACGCCGGATGCAGCGCGCGCTCTTCTGCAGGGAGAAGCACTCACTCTGGCGGGGACCGAAGCTCCGGCCGCAGAGGGGAAGCCGGAACCGGCCAATGAGTTCGAGGAGTTTCTCTCTGACGTAAGCGATGCAGTGCAGCACCAGATCGAGTCCTGGCAATCGGAATTGGGAGACGCGATCAAGCGCTGGAGCGGCGAAGGCTTCGAGACAGCGCGGCTGGAGGGTTTGTTCGACCAGAGTTCGCCCATGCCAGTGGAAGCCGCCATCGAAGAGTTCGAGCGTGACGTTCAGCAACTTCGCAGGCTGCGAACCTCGGTTGCGGCGGCCGATCCGACCAAGGCCCGAGATCCTGTGTTTCTCGATCCGGATCGGATCGGGGAAGCCCAAGCCTTGGCAGATACTCTCGGAACGGACGTGGATCCACCTCCCGGCCCGTCCGCTGCCTGGACTTTCAAGGCATACATCGGGACTGAGGCGAATGCCCAGGTCGATCGAGCCGCGCAAGACGTGGTGGCCCGTCCGGCCAGGGAAGCAAACCCCTTCCTGATAGTGGGCACGACGGGAGTTGGCAAGACACATCTGTTGCACGCTATTGGGAACGGTTTGCTCGATGGCGGAGTGGCTCCGGTAGCGTGTCTTTCGTCGCAAGATTTCCACGACATCCTCACCAAGGCGACCGAGGAGGGTCAGCTCGACCAGTGGGTCGCAAGGTTCGGCACTGTGCCGGCGCTGCTGATTGACGACTTGCACCTGTTGAAGGGGCGCGAGCAATCGCAGCGGGAGCTGGCAAAATTGGTGAGTCGAGTGCTGGAAGCACCGGGACAGGTCGTATTCACCTCGAACAGTCCGCCACAGCAGATGGAGGGTCTGAGCGACCAACTCAAAGCCCGGTTGGAGAGAGGAACAGTCGTTACGCTTGCTGCCCCCGACCGCAAGCTTCGGCTTGCACTGGTAGTGCGCATGCTGGAAGAAAGAGCAGGGTCGGCAGATCCCGATCTGGCGGACTACCTGGCCGACCGGCCCGCCGACTCTGCGAGGGCTGTGATGGGGTTGGTAAAGCGCGTATTGGACGCGGCGGACTCGAAAGGTGCATCGCCGAGTGCTGCGGTTGCACGCGAGTTGATCGAGGGAGCGGCGCCCAATGCTCCGAGACCGTCTCCTCGCATGCGCACGAGTGGAGTGGTGATCGCGCCCACAGGTGGGGTCAAGAGCCATGAGAAGATGATCTGGAACTGGCCCGATCCCGCCGAACGGCTCATTGAGGAATTGAGTTAGTGGCTATCAAGGGAAGTCTCAAAGAAGCGTCGTTGCCCGACGTACTGCAGCTGCTGTCACTAGGGCGCAAGACTGGATGTCTATCGATTACCGACAGATCGAGTCTTGGGTACATCTTCTTCGACGTCGGACGGATCTGTTACGCTACCGTTGTGAATCGCCGAGACAGGCTGGGAGACATTCTCTTCAAGAGCGGGCGGATAACGCAGGAGCAGCGTGACGAAGCAATTGAGCTACAGGAGCGGGAAAGAGACAAGAAAGTGGGTGAGATCCTGGTTCAGATCGGGGCCATCTCACGTGACGAGCTGGAACATTTCATCCGCCTGCAGATCGAGGAAGCCGTCTTCTTCTTGTTCACCTGGAGGCGGGGGAGTTTCACCTTTGAGAGCGACGTACGGCCCCACCGTCAGGACTTCCTCGTGTCAATCGACCCCGAGGCATTGCTCCTCGAGGGTGCTCGCAGGGTCGATGAATGGAGTCTGATCGAAAAGAAGATCCCTTCCTTCGATGTGGTGTTCAAGGTAGACAAAGATCATCTTGCCTCAGCGGATGTCACGCTGACGGACGAGCAGAAGAGGATTGCCCCCCTCCTGGATGGCACGCGTGATGTGGGAAGGGTGATAGAGGAGGCTGGGCTCGTCGAATTCGAAGTAGGCAAGGCTCTTTACGGCTTGATAACGGCGGGCTTCGTCCATGCCGTGGGTCGGAGCGAGGGCAGCAAAAAAACTGAAGCCGCCAGTGTTCGTATCGACGAACACCGGAACTTGGGTGTGGCGTTCTACCGCACGGGGATGTTCGACGAATCGCTGCGCGAATTCCGGCGCGTCATCGATCTCAGGCCGACTGACGGAACTACGTACTTCCACATCGGCCTGATTCACTTCAGGCAGGCTCAGTGGGAGCAGGCGATACAGACCTTCAAAGAGGCGGGAGAGCGGGGTGGGTCGCGCCCCTCAGTCTTGTACAACCTCGCACTGAGCTACGAGAAGAACGGTCAGTTTGACGAAGCTGAAGCGACGTATGCCGAAGCAGCGACTCGGGCACGGCGCGAGCCTCGCATCATGACTGGTTGGGGGGTGGCGGCTCTGCGGAGGGGAGACCATGAGGTGGCATCAGGGCGACTGGACAGAGCCCGTGAAGTAGCCGGAGATCAAAAGTTGAGCGCCATATGGTACTGGAGTCGATCCCTCGCGGCAGCCGGGGTCGGAGACTTTCCGGAGGCGGAATCGGTGCTCCGAGAGGGGGTGGAGCTGTACCCCGAGAACAACGTGTTGCGGAACAACCTGGGGGCTCTGCTCGAGATCTTGAATCGGGTCGATGAGGCTGAAGAACTTCTCAAGGCGGCGCTCGCCGACGAGCCGTCGCTACCACAACTGTCCAAAAATCTCGGAGACCTGCACTACCGGGCGGCTCGTTACGACGATGCGTGGGATGCCTACCAGCGTGCGGTGAAATTGCAGCCTGAGTTGGGCGACGACGTGTACTTCAAGTTGGGGAACATCGCCTACAAACGGATGGATCGGGAGTTAGCCTCGGAGTATTGGAAGCGCGCTCTCGAACTAAATCCCAATCACGAGCTTGCCCAGACCAACCTGGAAACGGTGAGCGCCCTCAAGTGAAGCAGAAGGAACGGGATCCTGACCTAGCGGTACTGGTGAAGAAGATAGCACGGGACCGCGGGTTCGGCTTCGATGCCTATAAGGAAAGTTGCCTCAAACGGCGGGTGGCGGTTCGGATGCGGGCCAGCGGCGTCAGTAGCTATGAGGAGTACGCCGACCTTTTGGATCGGGACGCAGCCGAGTACGAACGACTGTTGGACACGCTGACGATCAACGTCACCAAGTTCTACCGCAACCGTGAGACGTGGGATGTGATCTCGAGCAGCGTGCTACCGTCTCTGTGGGAGCGCCGCGCTGGACATGTGCGTTGCTGGTCGGCCGGGTGTGCTTCAGGTGAGGAACCGTATACGATTGGAATCCTCATCAGCGAAGTGGCCCAGAAGAGCCCGGCAACTGTGGGGTTGGCCAGCATCGACGCTACTGATTTTGATCGTCGGAGCCTGGAGCGGGCTGGGCGGGGAGAGTATAACGAGACTGCCTTCGAAGAGATGCCAGACGAATTGGTGCGTCGGTATTTTTCTGGCGGGTCACCGAAGACGATACGTCCCGAGGTCCGCTCGATGGTGCGGTTTCTGAGGCACGACATAACTCGCGAACCGGCTCCTGCCCCACCCTACGACCTCATCATTTGTAGAAACGTCCTGATCTACTTCGACCGCGACACGCAGCACCGCTTGGTTTCGCAGTTCATTGGTGACCTGAATCAAGACGGTTATCTGGTGCTGGGCCGGGCCGAAACGCTGTTTGGTGAAGCCCGCACTCAACTTCAGCTGGAAGACGCAAGGGAGCGGATCTACAGACGCCCATGAGCCGTCCGGCGACGTTAGTGCGACTTGGTGCACTCTCAGTAACAAACGGGGGTGAAACGCTGTCTGCGTTGGGGTTGGGGAGCTGCGTCGCCGTAATAGCTCATGACCCCGAGGCCGGAGTCGGCGGCCTAGCACACGTATTGCTTCCTTCCCATTCGCTTTCGCGGGACCGCTCCAATCCGGCACGCACCGCCGACACGGCGATTCCAGTGCTTGCCGCGCAGATGCGTGAGCACGGCGCCTCGAACAATCGGATCGTTGCCCGGTTGGTTGGCGGTGCCAGCATGTTTGCCGACTTGCTTGCCGCGGGAACCGTGCACATCGGAGAACGGAACATCGTCGCATGTCGCTTGGCTTTGCGTGAGGCAGGTATTCCCATAGTCGCCGAGGCCGTAGGCGGTAAGGGCAGTCGTTCAGTCTGGTTTGATGTGGGCCGAGGCACGGTAACGGTGAGATCGGTCGATGGCGGAACAACAACCATCTAGCTCACATCCCACCGTGCTGGTGGCCGATGACAGTGCCTTCATGCGGCGGGTGATATCGGACATCATCGGCGACTCGAATCAGTTCCGGCTAGTTGGGACGGCGCGAGACGGTCAGGATGCCGTGGCCAAGGTGCAGCGCTACGAGCCCGACATCGTGACCATGGATATCGAGATGCCGAAGCTCGACGGGTTGCAGGCCATAGAACGGATAATGAAAGAGAGTCCCCGGCCCATAGTGGTGGTTAGCGCATACGCGGCCCCGGGTACAGAAGCAGCGATCCGCGCACTGGAGATGGGCGCCGTGGAAGTGGTTGCCAAGCCCGATAGCGCTACCCGCGACGCGCTGGCGACCATGGGGCCTGCCCTGATGAGGGCTCTCGACGCGGCACGCGTCGCTGTAGTGAGCGCCGCTCCGCAGCCCATCCCACCCCCTGAACCGGCCGCCGCGGTCACGGGGCCGCCAGGACAGGCAACCCTCCTCGTGGCCATTGCCGCTAGCACAGGTGGGCCGGGTGCCCTCGCACACATGATCCCGGGGCTGCCCACTGGAATCGGATCCGCAGCCCTGATCGTCCAGCACATGCCTCCGAAATTCACCCAGAGCCTGGCAGCTCGCCTGGACGAGTCTAGTGCTTGCCGAGTGGTGGAGGCAGAGGACGGGATGCTCCTGCAGGCGGACACCGTGTACGTGGCTCCGGGAGACTATCATATGAAGATCGATGGCGGAGTGGGGCTGCGCATCCGTCTTTCCAGGGAACCTCCCTTGTGGGGTGTTCGTCCGGCGGCAGATCCACTGTTTCAGTCGGTCGCTAGGTATTTCGGTCCGCGTGCGGTCGGAGTAGTGTTGACTGGGATGGGTCGGGACGGCGCAGCTGGACTGCGCGCGATACGCGACGCTGGAGGAGCTGGAATCGTGCAGGACAAAGACACGTCAGTCATTTTCGGAATGCCCAAAGCCGCAATAGACTCCGGCGGCGCCCACTACGTCGTCGCACTGGCAGACCTGGCTGCAACAGTGAGAACTGAACTGGACAATCGGAGTGGGCGGTGAGAGGGTATCTGTTGGTGCAAGCGGGAGGCGCACCATACGGACTGCGAGTAGACCAGGTGCTAGAGGTCCGAGATGGCTTCGAGGTCCACCCGGCCCCGAGCATTCACCCGGCTGTGAGAGGTGTGACGCCGGCGCATGGCCGACTCGTGCCGCTCATCCATCTAGGGGCGCTAGTAACTAACGGCATGCCATCCGACGAACCATGCCCAACTCTGGTGTTGGCGCACGTTGCAGAGAGATTACTGGCGTTCGAGGTGGAGGACGCAGAGGAGGTCGTGTCTGAGGACCTGCTTCCGGTGCCAGACGCCTGGCAGCTTCCCTGGGCTTCCGGTATTGCCGAACGCGATACCGGGATGATTCCGGTGATAGATGTCGAGCTCCTTGCCGAAAGGCTGAGTCCTGTCGAGACAGGTGAACTGATATGACCGTCGGCGACGAAGTTCAGTTGGTGACATTCCGTGTGGGGGAGCACCAGTTTGCATTCAATGTCCTTCAGGTTGAACGCATACTGAGATTCGAGCCGCCAATTCCCCTGCCCAAGGCCCCGGATTACCTAGAGGGAACGATACAATTTGGCGATGAAGTCGTTCCCGTAGTAGATCTGCGGAAGCGGTTGGAAGCGGATTCGCACAAGGGAGAGGAGACCCGCACCGTAATAGTGAGTATGGAGCAGAGTCGGATCGGTGTCGTGGTGGATGCGGTGCTCGAAGTGCTCAAGGTACCAGCGGAAGAAATCCAACCGCCGCCGAGCATCGTCAAAGGACTCGCCGCGGAATACATCAACGGGATCCTCAAGCGCGGTGACAGGACTCTGGTTGTGCTGGCCGTGGCGAAACTGCTTACTTCAGAGGAGCGAATCGTGTTGGAAGCTCTCACGGCGGAGATGGCCCATGAGTGAAGCGATCGTCGGTCCGTTGCGCGAATCGTTTGACGACATCACCCGTCGGTTGGACGCAGCGACGTCAACCGAGGAGAGAGAAGACATCAAGCGGGACATCATCTTGCTGTTCAAAACGGTGGACCATGGGGTCACCGATCTGAGCGTGTTGAAGGAAGACATCCGCGGCCTCGTAGAGAAATTCAAGCAAATCTCACAGGGTGAAAGCGGTGATCGTGCACCGCAGTTCACAGGTGCCGTGCCCGCGATGCGGGCCGATCACATAGGAGCTTCAACCTTTGTAGAAAAGGGCTGGAGCCTCATATCGCTGGGAGATTACCCGGGAGCCCTGCAAGCATTGAAAAAGGCGTTGTCGCTATCGCCGGGCGACGTACAGGCCCAGTCGTTGCTCGGTTGGGCGCAGATGCTCAACGAGGACTACGATGACGCGTTGGCCACGTTTCAACAGGTCTTGATGAAAGAACCGGCCAACTCGCTTGCCCGCATCAACGTTGGATACATCTGTCTCAAGAAGGGGATATTCGGTGAGGCAATCGAGCATCTCTCGAAGGCGATCCGGCTGGACAATGACAAGAAGGCGACGCTGTATGCCCATTTCTACCTCGGGCTGGTGTATTTGGAGCGTGAGATGTTCGAGGATGCGCAGAACTTCTTCGAAAAGACACTCAAGCTGGGTCCCAACTTGATCGAAGCCTACTATGAACTTGGCCGTACGCAGTGGTTCGGAGGTGATCAGGAGTCAGCCCGCCAGACTTGGGAATCGGGCTTTAGGGCCAACAAGTTCAATCCCTGGGGAAAACGCTGTAAGGAGACCCTCGAGTCGGTTGCTCAGGGTCAGGAACCGCCACGCTCGTAACAGTCCTTCTCGTAATGCTCGTGCCGCAGGAACCATCCCTGGTCAGGGTTGGCCGGGCAACTGCTGTCTACTGGCCGGGTGACCAAGTCGTTGCGACCACGTTGGCTGAGATGGCCGACCAAGCAGGCTCATGGCCCGGCATCCGGGAGCCGTGGAACGGGCCGGTCCGGTTGGTAATTGCCTCGGATGGGGAGATGTTCGACTCTGTCACCCGTGGGAGGTTGCCGCAGTGGGGGGCCGCAGCTGCATTTCCGGCGGGTAACAGGATAGTGTTGCAGCTCTCCGGCGACGTTCGCCAGACCTTGCGCCACGAGCTGGCCCATCTGGCAATTCACAGCGTGGTACGGAGGGTTCCGCTCTGGTTCGACGAGGGCTACGCATCCCGTGCGTCGGGGGAGTGGGGTCGGCTTCAGGCCTTGCGTGTGAACTGGGCATTGCTCAT
>JBDGZZ010000141.1:0-13251 GCA_039588335.1 Gemmatimonadota bacterium
CCCCCCTGCCGCTGCCGTAACCGCGTTGATATTGGACGGTACTGCCGCATCGCTGACAATGACGCCGTCAATCACGTAGAGCGGTTGAGCCGTGGCGTTAATGGAAGTCACCCCGCGCAACTCCACCTGCACTCCGCCACCGGGTGCCCCGGAGTTGCTCTGGATGTTCGCGCCCGCCACCTTGCCCTGGATCGATTGCTCAATAGTGGCGGCCGGTGGCGCTGCTTCGAGCTCCTCGGCACTGAGGGTCTCAACCGAGTTTGCAAGGTTGCGGCGCTCGATCCCGGTCGCCGCTCCCGTGACAACCACTTCATCGAGCTGCAAGATGTCAGGCTCGAGGCTGGCCTCGATCGAACTTTGCGACGCGGGTAGGTCGATCAGAAATCGACGATAGCCAATCCGGCGAATGAGGATGCTCACTCGCCCTTCCGGAACGCCGAGTGAGAAAGTTCCGTCCTCCCTCGTCGTCGTGCGGATGGTCGTGTTGGATACCAACACCTCCGCTCCGCTCATTGGTACGCCAGTTGTGGCATCGATCACCCGACCGGTGACAACTCGCGTCTGTGCTGCGATGTCCGCGATCCCTACTACGAGCAGAAAGCAGACTGATAACAGACCGATCTTCAGTCTCATTTGCTCCTCCCAGTCACGAGGTGATTTGTGGCAAACAAACTCACATGGTAGCCGATGTCCATAAGCCCTCCTTCCGGATAGGATAAACCTCGCCCGGGGCGCGTCTTGTTGCGGCGTATACGGCGGCGTCTGTCTGGCGGCGTGGCCTGGTGAGGCCACCGGCCATTGTGCGGTTAAACATACACTGACCGTGGGAAGATGTTCAGCGAAATCGCTTGCAGCCGGCATCACAGATGGGTCGTGGTAGCCGATGTCACCAGACTGCCGGGCAGAGGTTGCGTCAGAGAACACAGTAATACGCGGGAGAGAAAGCCGAGAGAGCCGGCTGAGAACCTGCAGATCACGGCCCTGCCTCCTAGAGCGTTCGTACCAAAGAAGTTCCGCGTCGACCATGTCTCTACGTCCCGGGGATGGAAAAGGTTGCGAGGGGTGCCACAGGGCCTGATGAGGAATTCATCAATCAGCCGCCCCACTCGAAACTTCCCCGCCAAGACCCCCGTAGGGATTCACAACCTAACAAGGTTAGCTTGCCATGGGTGGGAAAGCCTATCTCGGAGAGCTGGAGCACATGGTGCTCGCCGCAGCGCTGCGGCTCGGCCAAGAGGCCTACGGTGCGGCCATAATCAAGGAAATAGGGGCTGAGACCGGAAGAAGTGTCCCCAGCGGCTCTCTATCGATCACCGTAGACCGCCTCGAATCCAAAGGATACGTGCAGTCCCAGATGGGGGAATCCGATTCCTCACGAGGCGGACGTCCCAAACGGTACGTCTCGATCACGAAAGAGGGAGTAACCGCATTGGCGGACTCCCGCGCTGCCATGATGAACCTCTGGCAGGGACTCGAGACGCACTTGGAGGAGCGATGAGAGGCAACCCACCCCGGCTTGCCCGTGCCCTGATCTCCATTCTGGTGCCCGCCGGCTTCTCACGAGACGGCGTGCTCGGTGACATGCACGAGATGTACGCCGAGCGGTACGAGGCAAAGGGGTGGCTCAGTGCCACCTGGTGGTATTGGTGGCAAGCCGTCCACGCGTGCGTTCGATATTCCTTCGAACGCCGGGTCAATCGGCGCGGTCAACGACCACAGCGGCATGACAAACCGCGATCTCGGACGTCAGTGACCTTCATGCACACAATCTTTCAAGACGTCGGATACGCGGCGCGCTTACTAAGGAAATCGCCTGGCTTCACGGCCATCGCCGCGATAACCATAGCCCTGGGGATCGGGGCCACGTCCACGATCTTCAGCATCGCCAACTCACTGCTGTTGAGTACACCACCGGGAGTAAGGAACTCGGACGGTCTCGTATCCATTGCCGCGGCCGAGGAGAATCGCCGATTCCTGTCGACCATCTCGTTTCCGACGTTCGAGGATTACCGCGACGCGGAGAACGGCCTGAGCCACGTGGCCGGGCTTGCCTATTTTCCGGCCAGCCTCTCGACAGGCCCGACCAACGAGCCCGAGAATGTTGCCGGACTCATGGCGTCGGCAAGCTACTTCTCACTCCTGGGCACTCGTCCTTCCCTGGGTCGTTTCTTCCTCCCAGAAGAGGACGTCATCACGGACCCCCGAGCGGTGGTAGTCCTGAGCCACAAGCTGTGGACCAGACGGTTTGGAGCGGACCCGTCCATCGTGGGCCAAACCGTCAACCTCAACCGCACGAGTTTCACCGTTATCGGCGTTGCCGAGGAGGGATTTCAGGGACAGTACTGGGTCTACGACATAGGGCTGTGGGTACCGTTGGCAATGGCCTCGGCGGTGTCTGAATGGGATCCGTCGCAGCGCGGGAGCACCAACCTGGTGCTGCTTGGTCGCTTGGCACCCGGATCGTCAATCGACCAAGTGCGCGAGTCGATGGGAGTCACTACGGAACGCCTGCGTCGCGAATACCCGGAGTACTACGAGAACGAGTACATGGAGGTACTCCGGTACTCGGGGATGATGGAGGAGGCGCGTGGTCCGGTCAGTATGTTCATGGGGCTGCTGTTTGTAGTGGCGGGAATCGTGCTGCTCATTGCAAGCGCCAACGTGGCCGGCATGTTGCTGTCGCGAGCTGCCGGTCGGTCGAGAGAAATGGCTGTGCGTCTTGCGGTTGGAGCGGGCAGGTCGCGGCTGGTGCAAATGCTGTTGACAGAGAGCGTGCTTCTATTTCTCATTGGCGGCAGCATCGGGGTACTTCTAACCCTGTGGACCACACAGGCTCTCGAAGCCTTCCAGCTGCCCCTCCCGGTACCGATGGCCTTTGACCTCGCGCCGGATATGACAGTGTTGACGTTCACACTCGTTCTCGCTCTTGCCACCGGTACGGTGTTCGGACTGGCGCCCGCCCTTCAAGTAACCAAGGCAGACCTCGCTTCAGCACTGAAGGATGAGCGGGCCCGGGGTGGGTCCAACCGAAGGAAACTGCGGAACGCATTTGTCGTGGCCCAAGTGGCCGGATCCGTCGTACTGCTGATCGGTGCGGGGTTGTTTGTTCGTGCGCTAGCACGCGCAGACGCGGTCGATTTGGGGTTCGATCCGCACGGCGTACACGCTCTGAGCATCGACCTGTCACTCCATCAGTACAGCTCTGAGGAAGGCCGGGCATTCTTCCAGGTACTCGAGGACAGAGCCGCGACTCTCTCCGGCGTTGAGTCGGCCGCACTGTCGACGATGCCACCCCTCGGCTTCGCCAGCGGGAGAGCGCTCTTTCAGATCCCAGGACGGGAATCAGATCCCGGCGGCGGGTACTATTCGGCGGCGATCAACACGGTTTCGCCTGACTACTTCGAAACAATGCACATCCGTGTGAGCGCGGGCCGGACGTTCGCCACGAGCGACAATGATGCTGGCCCGCGCGTTGTCGTGATAAATGAAACCGCGGCAAACACTCTATGGCCCGATGAGACTGCACTCGGCAAACGCATCAAGTTTGGAGAGACAGAGTACAGCGTGGTTGGTGTTGTGGGTGACGGCAAGTACGCTTCGCTCACAGACCGTAACGTGGTAGCCGTTTACAGAGCTTTCCCTCAACGGCTCTCTCTCACAAACACGTTGCTCGTGCGAGTTGCACCGGGACGCAGAGCGATAGGTAGGGACATCCGCGAGATTGCGCGCTCCATGGACCCGCAACTTCCGATGCAAGGGAACGCACCCTACACGCAGATGATCGGCGTATCGCTATTGCCAAACAGGGTTGCCGCATCCGTGGCAGGAGGCTTCGGAGCGGTCGGGGCTGTTCTGGCCGCAGTCGGCCTGTTTGGAGTTCTCTCTTACGCAGTCTCGCAGCGAACTCGCGAGATCGGAATTCGCATTGCGCTGGGAGCCGATCTGTCGGATGTCCGCAAGATGGTCGTCGGCGGAGCATTGAAGTTGACCGGTCTGGGCCTGTTGATCGGATTCCCAATCGCCTTAGGTGCCGTCTCAATGATTCGTAGCATGCTCTTCGGCATTAGTCCGGCTGATCCCCTCACCTTTGGAAGCATCGCGTCGATGATGTTGATAGTGTCACTAGCGGCCAGCTACGTACCTGTCCGGCGGGCAACACGGACTAATCCGGTGGAGGCACTGAGGGCGGACTAAGATCGGCCGCCTCTACGGTCTTCGTAGCAGCCAGATCATGTATGGGCTCGACTCCGCATTGAAGGAAGATCTGTCGTAGTCTCCAAGAAGCTCAGTCACTTCGAGCCCAGATTCCCTAGCCAGCGCGGCAAACGCTGGCTGTTCGATTAACGAGAATTGCAGCCGCATAACCTGCTCGCTCTCCAACGCACCCATGTGATCGAAGAGCTTGAAGGTCTGCTCAGCCTGGGCAACTCGGGTCTCCTCATTCCATGTCTCGCGCACCCACACCTCGAGCTTCCCATCGGCATCCGGAAGATCAAACGGACCGAGCAGTCTCGGCTCTGAACCGAATGAACGGCTTCGCACGACCGGATTGTGCAGTGTACAGATGAGACTGCCACCTGGCGCCAGAGCACTCTTCGCCTCGGACAAGGTCCTCAACTGGTTGCGCTCATCAGTGATCTCTAAGAACGAGTTGAACGGAATGACAGCAAGGTGGTAATAGTCCTCAAACGGTAGGCTGCGAATATCGGCGCACACCGCAAACGGAGGGCGAGCAGCTGTGCCGAACTTGTCCCTGAGAACCTTGAGCATCTCACGAGAGAAATCGACACACGTGAGCTCCGAACCCGCCTCAAGCAAACCCACTGAAACCCTACCAGTGCCGGCTGTCAATTCGAGCACGGGGCCGGAAACCCGCCCAGCTTCTTCCCTGAAGAACGGCAGATCGAGATCGACCCTTACGTACGTGTCATAGAGGTGAGCCACAGGCCCGTAGTCGTTCATCCTACCCTCCATTTGTGGCACTCCCCACTCCAGATCTGCTCTACACCACAAAGTACTTTACGTCGGCGTGGAAATTGCCTATTGTTCGAGCATGGCCGCTAGCGCATCCCTAATTCTCGACGACCAAGAACACGTGATCCTGGTCGACGCGCAGGATCGAGAGCTGGGTACCGCACAAAAGCTGGCGGCGCACCGCGAAGGTCAGCTGCACCGGGCTGTCTCGGCCTTCGTCTTCGATGGCCGCGGCCACATGCTACTCCAGCGTCGCGCTGTGGCCAAATACCACTCAGGTGGACTCTGGTCGAACGCTTGCTGCACCCACCCACGGCCCGGAGAAGATGTGGGGGCAGCCGCCCATAGACGGTTGGTCGAAGAAATGGGTTTCGACTGCCACCTCACACCCGTCTCGAGCTTCATCTACCGGGCCGAGTTCCACAACGGGCTGGTGGAGCATGAGCTCGATCATCTGTTCGTGGGACGGTTCGACGGAAGTCCCGTTCACGATCCCAACGAGGTAGCTGAATGGCGTTGGTCCGCGTTCCACCAGGTGCTCGCAGACATGACAGCTACTCCCGATCAGTACACCGCGTGGTTCGGATTGGCACTGGACGAATTGAGACACGGCGGGCACCTCAATGTCACCCCACCCTCTTTACAAGGAGATACCTATTGTTAATATACATATGACATAAATGCACACTTCGGCGGCATAATGAATGATACGCCTTTTCTAGGCCCGCTCGCTGCGCGGCACTCAGACACTCTCCTCAAGCGAATCCAGCGGTACATCCCAGACGTTGACGAGGCCAAAGACCTGCTTCAGGACGTGTGGCTGCAGGTTCTGACCAAATACCACCAGTTCACCGGCAGAGGCTCGCTGGAGGGCTGGACGCTCCAGATAGCACGCAACACGAGTCTGATGGCCCTGCGCCGACCGGCACGGAGACTAGAGATGCAGGTGGAAGCGGCACGTCGATGGACGTGCTGGTACGGCTCGGGAGCCCACCACAGGCAGCCTGACGTGTTGGCATTCGAGAGTGAGTTCAAGCACGATTTCCAGATGGGGCTCGCACAACTGTCACCGGGGCAGCGGCAGGCAGTCACGCTTCGCTTATTAGAGGGCCGCAGTACGGCTGAAACGGCGGCTTTAATGGGATGCTCTCAGTTGGCGGTGAAATCCTACCTCCACCGAGCCGTCCTGAGGCTACGGAAGCTGCTGATCCACTGGCGTCCCGAATCGGCGCCTTGCTAAACTATCGGATAGCAATATATTGCTATCCGATACTTCTGACTCGGGAGCCGCGTCACCATGTCTGAACCAGTCGGCAGCAGTGGAAAGCCGCTCACCAGCTCCGTGTTCTACATCCTCCTCGCCTTGGCTGACTCCGACCGCCACGGATTGGGTATTGCGGCTGACGTGGAGACACGCACGGACGGTGAGGTACAGCTAGGCCCGGGCACGCTTTACAACTCAATCAAGAAGATGCTGGCCGACGGCCTTATTGCGGCGGCTGTAAGACGCCCCGCTCCAGAAGTCGACGATCCTCGCCGCCGATACTACAGCATCACACACTCCGGACGGCGCGCGCTGGAGCGGGAAGCGCGGCGTCTGGACCGGGTCCTCGCTGCGGCGCGCGACAAGCGGGTACTCGGTGAGTCCAGGCCGGCATGATGTCTCGGATCGCTCGCATGTATCGTTTGCTGATTCGCCTCTACCCAACTTCCCTGCGCCGTTCTTTTGGCGCGGAGATGCTCGAACTCGTGGAGGCACGGGTGGCTCGTGAGCGGAGATCCGGTCGGCCATGGGTATCCGCGCGCGCCGGTTGGTTCGTGTTCCGTGACTCGGCCAGAGCCCTACCCCAAGCTTACCGCGATTCATTCGAACAGTTCTGGAACAACAGAAGAAATCCTGACAGACCCCCCCGGATGTCTTTGCGTGAGCGTTTCCTGCTGTTGTTGAGTGACATTCGACACGCGTTCCGCAACATGCGTCGGGCGCCGGGATTCACCGTGGTCGCCATCCTGACTTTGGCGCTCGGCGTTGGCGCGAACACCGCCATCTTCAGCGTAGTGAATGGGGTGCTGTTACGACCTCTGCCCTACCACAACCCAAACGAGATCGTGACTATCGGGACTGCCCGACCCGAACGTGGGCAGGCCACGGGCCCCATGTCGCAACCCGATTTGCGTGACATTCAGTCCCAGATGAGTTCCGTCGAGACAGTGGCAGGCTTCCAGTCCTACGGTCTCACCATAACGGGGCTGGGAGATGCCGAAGTGGTCGATGGCGCAACGGTGACCGACGGGTTGCTCGAGGTATTTCACGAGGTCCCATATCTCGGTAGGGATATCCGGGCCGACGAGAGCGTTCCGGACGGTGGCCGAGTTGTGGTCATTGGGCACGCTTTCTGGCAGGAACGTCTAGGCGGTGATCGTGGCGTGCTCGGGCAAATGCTCCACGTGGAGGGGGCCGCACACGAGATCATCGGAGTGGCACCGCCGGGTTTTGACTACCCCGATGGCGCACAAGTGTGGGTACCACTCTATCTCAACACGGAGGACTGCGGCCGGGGCTGCCACTTGCTGCAAACCGTTGGCCGCCTGACAGCGGGTGCGACCCTGGTTGCCGCCCGAAGTGAAGCGACCGCCTTGGCCCAGCGTCTCGAAGAGTCTTACCCTGAAGACAACTACCGCAAGGGATTCAACATACTGTCGCTGGAGCAAGCCGTCCTCGGTGACGTTCGCACCGGACTGCTAGTACTTCTGGGTGCTGTAGGCATGGTTCTCCTGATCGCATGTGCTAACGTGGCGAATCTCTTGCTAGCCCGGGCTTCATCCAGGTCGGGAGAAATGGCAATGCGGTCTGCGTTGGGGGCGACCCGCGGCCGCATCACTCAACAGTTGCTGCTGGAAGCTCTGGTACTCGCATCCGTTGGGGGAGCGGCCGGGTTGGCCTTGGCCAAGGCCGGGCTTGGCACGCTGCTGGGACTGGCACCGGCAACCCTGCCCAGAGTCGAAAACGTCGCAATTGACGGTACGGTTATGCTGTTCACTCTGGCAGCCGTATTTGCAATCACGATCCTATTTGGCCTCGCACCTGCACTCCGGCTAGCCAGCGTGTCCGCCGCCGGAATGTTGAGCAAGAGCGGGCGCGGTGGGACTGGTGGATCAACCAGGGACCTGTCACGCTCATCGTTACTGATCGCGGAAGTAGCCCTTTCCCTCATGTTGTTGTTCGGCTCCGGACTGTTACTGCGCAGCTTCTCCCAACTCACGGCCGTCGATCTCGGATTCGAGAAGGAGAGGGTTCTGACCTTCCGACTCTCGTTACCCGAAGTCCCGTACGAGGATCCAGACAGGGCCGTTCTGTTCTTCACGTCATTGGAACAACGAATCAGCGCGATCCCCGGTGTCGAGTCCGTCGGATCGGTATTCGGCAGCCCTCTCGGCGGCACCGGGGCGAGAACCAGCCTAGAATTCCTGGACCGTCCCGCACCCATCCCAGGACAAGAGGAGGTCGTGATTGTCCGTGTTGCCACACCGGGATACCATGACGCACTCACGATTCCGCTGATTCGCGGTCGACTGCTCAAAAGTGGAGACAGAAACGGCACCGCTCGGGCGCTACTGGCAAGCCAGAGCTTGGTCGACAGGTATTACCCCGATCAAGATCCTATCGGTAAACAACTTACCGTGAGTATGGGCTGGGGATACGGAACAGAAGAGCCGTGGACCATCGTCGGCGTGGTTGGTGACGTTCGCTCGGTTCGGCTCACCTCCGATCCACGTCCGGAGATCTATGTACCGCACGCTCAAATGGGTGGCGGTTACATGGCTGTTGCGGTGCGCACCGGGCCAGGTGTTCCCAACGTGCTGCCGACCATCCGCGGTGAAGTCAACGCCATCGATCCCAACGTGCCTCTTCGCGGCATCCGCACCATGGAGACAACCGTGGATCGAGCCGTAGGACCCACGCGCTTCTACGTATTATTGCTGGCGGTCTTCGCCGGGGTGGCGCTGGCGTTGGCTGCAATCGGACTGTACGGCGTGGTGGCGTATCTGGTGTCACGGCGTACACGCGAGATTGGGATCCGGATAGCACTGGGAGCCAAGCGCAGTGACGTTGTTCGCATGGTCCTGGTCCAGGGCATCCGACCGGCAGTACTAGGCATCGCGCTCGGTGCGGCAGGTGCTTACGCGGGGTCGAGAGTCCTGCAATCACTGCTCTACAACGTTACGCCCGCAGACCCGCTGACCTTGGTGAGTGTCACCGTCCTCCTCCTGGCCGTCGTCGTCGCGGCGATCCTGCTGCCAGCGGGGCGAGCCAGCCGTATTTCGCCGATGAATGCCCTGAAAGTGGATTGAGACCGGAAGGAACTTCCTAACGGGACCCGAGTAGCAAGCTTGACTGGCGCTCGGGCCTGGAGACAGCGGTTTGCAACCAAACGGCTGCCCCGTGCGTCCTATTAGTTGGTTCCACGTCTAGTATCCGATAACCCGAGGGCAGAATGCACAGAATCTTGGTGGCGGTGTTTCTCGCCAGCTCGTTTCCGCTGGCTACCGGCCTAGCACAGGAGCCTGCAGCAGATGCAACGGCGCAGGCTCTTTTTGTATTCCTCGACTGCAATGCTCCCAACTGCGATTTCGACCATTTCAGGCGCGAGATCACCTGGGTGAACTGGGTGCGCGACCGTGAGGATTCGGACGTTCACCTGCTAGTGACCTCCCAGATGACGGGTGGTGGTGGCTGGCATTACACGCTCGACTATTTGGGGCGTGGAGACTTCGTTGGGCAGGACAGATCCCTCACCTATACGTCGGATCCAGACGATACAGATGCCGAGGTCCGGGAAGGACTAAACCAGACCATAGCCTTGGGGCTGGTACGGTTCGTTGATGCGAGTGCGATAGCCCCCCGTTTGTTCGTAACGTACCGAGAACCCCAGGTTGCAGTGGTCCAGAGGGAAGAAGATGATCCGTGGAACCTCTGGGTCTTCAGAATCAATGGCAATGGATCAATCAACGGCGAGGCGCAGCAGAGTAGGTACTCAATTGGCGGGTCGGCGAGCGCTTCTCGTGTGGCTGAGAACCTCAAAATCGATATCAGACTGTCCGGTCGCTACAGCAAAGACACGTTTGAGTTCGACGAGGACACAGTCGTCAACACCTCCGAGAATTACTCTGCCAACTTGGACATGGTGTGGAGTCTCAGCGATCATTGGTCTGCGGGCGGAGGTGTCAACGCAAACCGGTCGACGTTTCTGAACAGAGATCTCGCCATCATCGCGGGGCCAGCGCTCGAGTACAACATCTTCCCTTACGACGAATCCACCCGCCGCTCGATCGCCTTCCTGTATACGGTCGAGCTGGCCGCTTTCAATTACGAGTTGGTGACTGTGGAGGGCCAGACCGAGGAGATCCTGCCGCGGCACAGCCTTTCCATTTCAGCTACGGTACAACAGCCATGGGGTCAAGTATTTGGATCAATCGGTGGAACTCAATACTTGCACGCTCCCAAAGTGCACAGCATAAACACGTTCGCGTTCTTCGAGTACCGGCTGTTCCGTGGACTGAACTTCAACCTGTCTGGTAGTTTTTCACGCATCAAGGACCAGTTCTACCTGCCAGCTGAAGGGCTGACAGACGAGGAGATCCTGTTGCGCCGGCGAGCGCGTGAAACCGATTACCGGTTCAGTACACGGGTTGGCTTCAGCTATCGCTTTGGCTCGAAGTTCGCGAATATCGTGAATCCGCGGATGGGCGGTGGGGGAATGATGTTCTTCTTCTCGTGTTGGCACCGACGGGCCTCCGGGGTAAGACCACCAGCATGACCGGTTGCGCGACGTGGCTACCCCGGATCGAATATCGGTACTACTATGCCAATCCCCAGACCAAGCCACTGATCTCGCCATCCGCTGCCCGGATGCACTATCGGTTGATCGAGCGCGGTCGCCGGCCCAAGAGTGCTTCCCGGTGAACAGGTCTGTACCACGTGCGGCAAGTCGAGCCCCGACTCGCGCTGCTGGACAAGGCATCGAGTCCAATTGCCAGCTCTAGTGTGGGTGAAATCGTTGAAATGCATGGCAGTGTACGCCAACTCGGCCTCCAACTGGACACGAGTCTTGGATTGGTTACTCCGTGTCATCCACTCTCGCAGTCCCAATCAGGGTGGAATATCGAGCTTCTCGTCCTACGGAATCTGCTGCGCCCTCCCCTGCATCAGCTCTCTCGCCTCCTTCTTCTTCTGCAAGAACGGCACGCCATTCACCATCCAATCGGGGGCGGGCGCGCCTTTCAGGTAGTGGTCGTAGAACTGCTCCATTCGAGTCATGAAGTCTTTCTGGTTCTCGAGCTTGCTGAGATGGTGTCCGGCTTCCGGGTACGATGCAAAGATGATTGGCTTTCCCAGAAACCTGAGCGCGTTATAAAACTCCATGCCCTGCAGGTATTCGACGGACCCGTCTTTGGTACCGTGCAAATAGAGCAGCGGTGTGTCCATCGTTTTGACCCAAGTGATGGGTGACTGCGAGCGGTACAAGTCAAAGTCGTCGAACGGATTGGTTCCGTACCGGCCCTGACTGTAGATGTCGTAGCGATGATTGTTTTGACCGCTCCCGTGGAACAGGATATTGAACTCCCCCGCCAGGTTTATCGGCGCTGCTCCAGCCACGATTGAAGCAAACATGTTGGACCGCGTAGCAATGAACGACGCACCGCCCCCGCTGAAGCTGTGACCATGCAACCCTATCTTCTCCGGATCGGCGTAACCCAGCTCGATGACCTTGCGAGTTGCCGCTTCTACGCAGTCGAGCATGTCGTCATGAGTGGTGCCGGTATTGAAATGTACGTCCGGCAGCAACACGAGGTACCCGTTGCTCACGTACTTGGCAAACATCGGAGTGTCCCTGAAAACCAACCGGGAGTACCGATACAATTCTTGCGACCTCTTCTCGTAGAAGTCGACCAACATCGGCAGCCGTTGGCCCGGCTCGTAGTCGTCCGGAACACTCAACACGCCTTGAAGAGGTACTCCATCTTTGTTCTCATACTCAATGAGTATGTTGTATCCCCACCTGTATTCCGATTGCCATGGATTAGCATCCGTAACCTGCTCCCTCTGGGACATACTCGCGTCACTCATGTGGTAATTCGGAAAATCGACGAAACTCTCCACCGTGAACAACACTCGGTCGGCATTCTTCGCTTTCTCGAGCTGCGCGGCTCGCCTGTCGTCGAAGATGAGCGGGCGGACTCGGCTCCCATCCAACTCGTAGTAGCCGTACCGTTTGCTCAGGTCTCCGTACGCTGAGAGTATGATCGGTTCTGATAGATCGATGAAGCGCTCTTCTGGATCCAGTCGGACGTAGCGGAAGCGTATGTTCCCGGCGTCGCCTTCACCTTCGGTCAACATGGTTGCGCTCTCGCCGTCGAGCGGCTGTAGCCATAGATCATACCGGTGATTGAGCACCACCGACCTGCCGTCCTTCGTCCAGCCTGCCACGCCATACGGAGGCTTCGTGCTCGGATAGTCCCACTGCTCGTTGATGAAGCTGACCGGGGCCGTTTCAGTGAGGTTAACGGTCGCACCGGATTGAATCGCATAATCCCAGATGTGACCATCCTTCCAGTACAGAAAGTGCTTGCTGTCAGGTGACAGGCCGAGTGTCCGCTTCTGGCCTTCGAACATGAGGTCACGTTCGCCGGTCGACGTATTTACTCTATAGTAGTCGGCCCGAGTTTCCTCCCAATCGGAGATGTAGGCCCGATCGTCGCGCCCAATGCCCCACTTCCCGTCCCTCGTCAAAGAGATGTAGCGCATCGTCGAGTCCGTCAGTTGCAGGAGGTCGCCACTCCGCAACGAGAATGCAGCCTGATACGTGAAGTTGCGGTCGGCTTGTGCTCTTCTCTCCTGAACAGTCTGGATCCGATCGTCCCCCCAGTGGAAGATGTCTACGTTGGCGGTGGGATTGTCTTCATCCTCCTCAAATACCTCTTCCTGGCGCTTGATGCCGAAGAACACGAGCGACAAGTCCTCGCTCCACGAAAGCGCACTCTTTTCACTCACCACCATGCCAGGGGGAAAATCCTGGACCAGGGCAGGATCCAAATCCGAACGCTGCACGCTTGCACCCACGTCCGTGAACGCCACCAGACTATTGCCTCGCTCAACGAGGCCCGAATCCTTGGTGCCTTTGAGGACCGCCAGAGCCCGCCCCTCTTCTTCCCACGTCAGCCTGGCATAGAGGAGAGTGTCGTTGGCCATCACGCGGCGTACCTTCTCGTTCAGTT
>JBDGZZ010000142.1:0-10129 GCA_039588335.1 Gemmatimonadota bacterium
AGCAGCGGCCTCGATTTCAGGAACTACGGCCTCGGTCGCGACATCTCTTGGAGCAATGAGAACGAGCACTTCCGAATTTACTTCGATGCCATCAACGTCTTCGAACACGCAATCGACCAGCCGATGGATCTTCCACCCGACTCGCTGTTCAGGTATCGCAATTCGGATCCGCTCACACTCGGCCGGGTCGTGCGCCAGACAGTCGAGGCTCAGGGAGAGAGCTACCTGACCTTCCCGCAACGCGCATTGTTCGACCGCATCGGCGCCCGTAATTACGTGCTGGAGACCGATCCATTCGGAAACTTCATCATGACCGGCTACGACTTCGGTAGTGCTTGGGATTGGCTCCGCTTCGGGTTGCTGCATCTGTGGGACGGCGTGTGGGAAGGCGAGCGGATTCTGCCTGAGGGTTGGGTGGAGTTCATCAGCACTCCGGCACCGGGTGACGAGAATCTGGGCTACGGTGGTCTGTTCTGGCTCAACCGCGGCGGTGTAATGGATAGGATTCCCGCCGATGCTTTCTGGGCGGCTGGGTTCATGGGCCAGACCACGATGGTCATACCGTCACGCGACATGGTGGTTGTCCGGCTGGGGCCGAGCCCTGCGAGGTCCAACCAGTATTTCAACCAGGTTGTCGGTGAGGTGCTGGCAGCTATCGAGCGGTGACACTCACCTCCTAACACCTTCAAAGTCAAAGCTTTGCGTCCCCCGCCCCGCTGGCTGGCTTGACAAAGTGGCGCTCAAATTGTACTAATATGCTAGAACACTAGTTATCTAGATCTATAGGGGACTATCACCTTGTCCTTCACGATCGACACAAAGAGCGGTGTCCCGTTCTATCGCCAAATCATCGAGCAGGTGAAGTTCGGTATTGCCCGCGGCGTTCTGAAGCCGGGAGACCGGTTGCCGACGGTCAGGCAGCTCGCCGTCGATCTCTCCATCAATCCCAACACCGTCATCCGCGCGTACCGCGAGCTGGAGATCGAGCGGCTGCTCGATACCCAGCAGGGCTCCGGGACCTTCGTAGGCGACAAGAATCCCGAAATCGATGCAATCGAGCGGCGCCGGATGCTCGACCAGATCCTTACCGAACTCCTGGCCCGGGCCTCGGGCTACGGCTTCACCCTCGATGAAGTACTCGAGGGCCTACGCCAACGAAAGGAGGAGTCGTGATGAGCAGATACTCCAAGTCCCCCGGCATACGGAAGGGGCCGTTGCAGATTTCGTTCGAGAGGTTCTCCACCTCCAGCCGGGCGGATTTCCGCTTCGCACCGCTAAACGTCTTGCTGATGGTTGGCTTCTTCGTGGCGGGACTGGTAGTGCACCTGAACGTCTACCCGTTCTCACCGTACGCGGTAGGGTTATCACTGGGTTCAGCCCTCGCCCTATCGGTGCTGCTGCGGATCACCCAAGTGTGGGAGGCGGTCGTCATCCTCGCCACCGCAAACAGCCTGGCGGTCTACCTCGAGCTGCGGCCCGAGAGCGAGATCCTGATCGCAACCACGATCGTAGCCGTACTCGTGGCCCCTTCGATTCAGATCGCGTACCAATGGGAACGCGCCGTCTTGTTGCGGTTCGGCAAGTTCCGCAGTCTCAAAAAGTCGGGTCTGTTCGTGGTAGTCCCGGTGATCGACAAGGTCGCCCAATTCGTCGACCAGCGAATCAGGGTCACCGATTTCACCGCCGAGACTACGCTCACGGCCGACACGGTGCCGGTCAACGTAGACGCCATTGCCTTCTGGATGGTCTGGGACGCACAGAAAGCAGTGCTCGAGGTGGAGCACTTTGACGATGCGGTGATCTTGTCAGCCCAGACAGCACTCAGGAACGCCATCGGTCAAAACGACCTCGCGGTACTTCTCTCTGAGCGCGACCGACTCGGCCATGAGATCCAGAAGCTGCTCGACGAGAAGACGTCCGCATGGGGCGTTACGACGCAGGCCGTCGAGATTCGGGACATCATCATCCCCAAGGCACTGGAAGACGCAATGTCGCGGCAAGCACAAGCAGAACGGGAGCGCCAGAGCCGCATCATCCTCGGCACCGCTGAGACGGAGATTGCGGAAAAGTTCGCCAAGGCATCAGAGCACTATCGTGACAACTCGGTCGCACTGCACCTGCGGGCGATGAACATGGTCTACGAGGGACTGAGACAGAAGGGCTCGATGATCATCGTACCGTCGACGGCGGTGGAAACGATGGGCCTGGGAGCACTCGGTGGACTGACCGCCTTTGGAAAGGGCGCGCCACCGGGCTCACAAGACGAGAGTGCCGCTGAGGCCTCAGAGGCTGCAACGCCCTGAGGTCTCGGGGCCAACCCTGACCCCACCCGGGCCCAGAGAAGCGGGAGGTGGACCATGAAAAAGAGATTCATTCTGGCCACTGCGATAATAATGAACGCTGTGGTGGCCTGCACCGCGGACGCGCCGTCCAAACCGGAGTATGAGACGCAGCTCACTGCCGCCACGGCTCCCCTGCCCCATCTGCTGCCCGAGGCAACGCTGCTGGCGGTTGAAATCCGCGACCTCGAACGGCGCTGGTCGGAGATCCGAGCCCACCAGCTCTTGGCTGAACTGCAGGATCGCTTGCTCGCAGAGATCGAGCTCGAACCCGATCACCTTCCCGTGATTGCAGGCGACCGGGCCGTATTCGCAATCGCCTCCGCCGACGGGGGCCGGGTCGTGCTGCCGGTCGCCGTGCTGCTGCCGCCCGACGTGGAGCGGGCCGAAGAGTTGCTCAGCTCGTTTGCTCCATCCTGGACAGTACTACGGGCTCGTGGTGCTCTCTGGGTTGCCCCGCGGAGTGCGGCAGATGAGCTGAAAGAGGTTGCCTGGGGCGACGGGACCAGCCTGGCACAGGCAATTCCCATGGACGAAGTGGATCGTCGTCTCCCCGCTGGTGGCCTGGTGCGCGGCTGGGTGAACCCAAAGGCTTTCAAACAAGTAATCCACGCATGCCTGCGTGACCGGTTGTTTGCCTGGACGGACGTGATGGGTAGAATCGTGTCGGCGGAACTCGATGCCCTGAGATGGATCGGCTTTCGTCGTGACATCGAGCCCGGGCAAATCACCGCCGACGCGATCATAGCGTATGACACCGGCGTGTTGCCGGCGGAGTTCAGTGACGCGCTCGACCCCGGCGCGTCGTCACCTTGGCTTCCTTCCTCCTTGCCCGACGACGTAGCCATCGCCGCGGCATTCAGGGCCGAGGCACAAATTGCATTGCCCTGGTTGCGGTATCTCGCTAACAGGGACCCTGACGGCCCATTTCGCAACTTGGAGTTCTGGCTCGAGGAGTTCGAAGAGCGCTCCAGACTAAGCCTCGAACGCGATCTGTTCCATTCCATCGGCGAGCACGGCTGGCTGCTCGCGTTTGAGTCAATGAACGGCACTACACCTCAATGGGTGATGGTGCTCGAGGCCGTGGACGCAGCCAGAGCAAAGAGGGCCTTGCTCGCACTACTGAACTGGAGCGCGGAACACGCCTGGATGAAAACGCTCGGTCTCGCCGTGCCCAAGGTCCAAGACACCGAGGTGGACGGAACACTCATTCACACGCTAGTCGTCTCCACGCCCGTCGGTGAGCTGGCCGGCCCTGCGTTTGCCTCGGTTGACGGATACCTGCTGATGGCAATGGGCTCGAACCCCATGCGGTCTGGCATCGGGCTGATCGAGGACGGTGCGTTCTCCACCAGGCCATCTGATGCAGGACAGGGGCAAGGCTCGCTCATGGTTCGTGGCCCGCCGCTGGCGCGATTGGCCGATTCCATGCTCAGGCTCGTACCTGAGACCGGCGATCGCAGTGAGCTGATCGAGGCGATGGTAGACATATTCGCCGACGTCCCCGGGTTCTCTGGCAACCTGTACTATGAAGGCGACGCCGTGCGACTGAGTGGAGAGGTGCTACTGAACCGAGACTGACGTCGTCCGCGACGTTGGAAACTCGCATGACGTCTCCCACGTATGCGCTGTAGATAGCAGGAGTTGTCGCATACCCGGCCCTCACGTTTGTTTTCGAGGGACCAGGAGATATTCATGCCCGCTCGGTTTGCCCACGTGAACCTCATCGGCCACGACTGGCGCCGTCTGGCTGAGTTCTATCAGTCGGTGTTCGGCTGCGAGCCCGTCCCTCCGGTCCGCAATCAAAAAGGCGACTGGCTCGATCGAGCCACGGGAATCCCAGCGGCTCATATCGAAGGTGTTCATCTACGGGTGCCCGGCCACGGGCCGGAAGGTCCGACTCTGGAGATCTTTGGGTACGCCGAGATGCCCGACAGGCCAGCCATCAAACCCAACACACCTGGGTTCTCACACATAGCATTCGCAGTGGACGATGTGGGCTCGGTAGCAGATGAGATCGTGGCGGCGGGCGGAACCACTGTCGGCGAACGCATGCAGGTCGACGTGTCGGGGATGGGACAATTACTGTTCCAATACGTAGCCGATCCGGAAGGCAACATCATCGAGCTTCAGAAGTGGAGCTGATCGGCTGCGGAACCGCCGAGACGGTTAATGAATGAGCCTTACGCCCCTATAGGAGACCCAAATGATCGACGCACTGGCTCTCGTAACGATCCTGGGCATCGTGCCAGTATCACCGATGTCGGACGGCGAGGACATAATACGCGAGATGCACGACAGGTACGACGGAAAATGGTATGAGACCCTGGCACTCGTACAAACCGTAAACTATTTCGACCGCGAGACCGGCGGGTTCGACTCGGCGCGAGTGTGGTATGAGTCACTGGTGTTTCCCGGCACCGTACGAAGTGATGTCGCCCCGCTCGACGCCGGTAACAGATGGTTCTACAAAGACGCAAGCTGGATCGAGATTCGGTCTGACACCGTTTTCAACAACAGCCCCGGCCCACATCCACTGCTACTCCTCGGCTTCGACGTGTACTTCCTTCCGGTAGAAGAGACGATCGCACGGTTGCAGAGATTCAGGATCGACTTCTCTCAGGTTCGAGAAGACGAGTGGCAGGGCCGCAAAGTGTGGGTGATCGGATCGACGGCTCCCGACGACTCGGCCAGTCAAATTTGGATCGACCAAGAGCGTTTGATCTTCATGCGCTTGCTCCTAACGAGCCCAAACACGGGGGCGCGAACCGAGTACCGCTTCGATCGTTACGAGAAGCTGGGTGACGGATGGATCGGGACCGAGGTCGTGTTCATCCGCAACGGCGTTATGACGATGCTCGAGCGCTATCACTGGTGGGACATCGGAATGGAGTTCGCGCCCAGCCTGTTCGAGACAACAGGGGCGACGCTGCCCACCTGGGTCAAGAACTGAAGACCAGCAGTCCACATTATGGAGTCTGAAGATGAGCAAGACGTATACTGCCCTGCTCCTGCTACTGATCCCGCCCGCGGCTGTCGCTCAGAGCGACACGGTGGGCTTTGAATCAGACAGATGGGAGCTGGTTGACGCCGAGCTGGCCCACCGCTTCGGGAAGGAATGCCTCTCGGGCACTGCGATTCTCCCGGACGTCGAGTTCGAGAATGGTGTTATCGAAGTCGACCTGGCGGTCGGAGAGGGAAGATCCTATCCCGGAATCGTGTTTCGCGTTCAGTCGCATGCCGATTACGAACGCTTCTACATCCGGCCGCACCGGGCGGGACTCTATCCAGACGCCCTGCAGTACACGCCCATCTTCAACCAGGTAGCAGGCTGGCAACTATACAACGGCTCAGGTTACACGGCGGCCGCCGAGATCCCGAAGAACGAGTGGATACGGGTCAGAATGGAAGTGAAAGGCAGTCAGGCAACCGTCTACCTGGGCAACGCGGGCAGGCCAGCTTTGGAGATAACCCAGCTGAAGCACGGCGTAAGCCGTGGATCGATCGGGGTGCTGGGTCCGAAGGACGCGAGCGCGTGTTTCTCCAACTTCAGCTACACCGTTCGTGACGACCTCGAGTTTGCTGATCCTCCCACTATCGAAACACCACCCGGTACGATAATGGAGTGGGAGATCTCTCGGCCGTACAAGACAGAGCGTGTAAACCGAACCAGCTACCCGGGCTTCTATGCAATATTCGGCGCCAATTGGCAGCCGGTAGCCGCCGAAGCAGCCGGCCTCGTTGACATTGCCCGCCACACACAAAGGAGCGAAGGGGGGCCGGACCTGGTTCTTGCGCGGACGAGAATTCGCTCCGACCGCAAACAGAACGTCAAGTTTTCGTTTGGCTACAGCGACGAGGTCGATCTGTTCCTGAACGGCCGCAAGGTGTTCTCCGGAAACAGCTCCTATCAGTACAGAGACCCTTCCTTTCTAGGCATAGTGGGTCTGCATGACGCAGTGAACCTGACGTTGGAACAGGGGCTGAACGAGATCTTCATGATGGTCAGCGAAACGTTCGGGGGCTGGGGCATCATGGGGAGACTGGATCGGGAATTCGACTTGCCGATCAGAGAGCACGGCCGAACGGAGAAGGTGTGGGAGACCGCAGATACGTTCCTGACTCCCGAATCGGTCCTCTACGATCCCGAACGTGACGTACTCTACGTTACCGGCTTCGACGCCGGCTTTGCCTCGACACCTGACTCGACGGGATACTTGTCGCAATTGAGTCTCGACGGTGAGATAGTCGAACTCGAATGGATCACCAACCTGAATGCGCCCACCGGCATGGGCATACATGGTGACAATCTGTACTTGCTGGAGAGAGGCATATTGACAGAGATAGATATCGACAGAGGTGAAATAGCCGCTCGTTACCCGATCCCTGGCTCCGATTTCGCGAACGACTTGGCAATCGACGAGCAGGGAAACATCTACATATCGGACACTTCTCCGGCTTCCCACATCGACAGCCGCATCTACCGATTCAAGAACGGCGAATTCGAAGTCTGGCTGGACGGTCCCGAGATCAATCGAGCAAACGGCCTGTTCATTCACGAAAACACGCTCCTCG
The DNA here is from genome assembly GCA_039588335.1 of Gemmatimonadota bacterium. Lineage (GTDB taxonomy): Bacteria > Gemmatimonadota > Gemmatimonadetes > Gemmatimonadales > GWC2-71-9. Next base: position 6,915 of record JBDGZZ010000142.1, read on the forward strand.
TCGGCAACTCCGGAGACGGGATGCTAAAGGCCGTCGACCTGAGCGACAAGACAATAAGAGACATCGTCTCTCTCTCAGCCGGGGTAATCGACGGTATCAGAGTAGACACAGACGGGAATTACCTGGTATCGCACTGGGAAGGTCAGGCCTACGTCGTGTCCCCGTCGGGGCACCTGGTCGAGGTACTCAACACCATGGATGAAAGAAAGAACAGCGCAGACTTCGAGTTTATCCGCGAGCGGAGCCTGTTGTTGATACCGACGTTCCTCGGCAACAGCGTCGCGGCATACCGCGTGGAGAGTCGGTGATCAACAGAACGACATGCTGCATTGCACTGGCGCTCCTGTCTTCTCAGCATCCGGCCTGCGCCCAACGAGCCGAAAGTCACGGCACGGATCCCACTTTGGCCGCCTGGCATGCCGACCTCATGCGGGTGTACTCCGGCCAGAGGGCCAAGGACATCGTCGCAGATTTAGAGCAGTATTGGCGGCTAACTGGGAACAACGGATTCAACGCCGGCCTCGAACGGGTGGTAGCAGCTCTCGAAGAGGTGGGATACCAACCCGAGCATGAAGCCGATGCTGCAACGCTGCTCACCTACCGAATGGAACGGCGTCCCCTGGACCGGCCTGTTTGGGAACCGGTAGATGCCACCCTGGACATCACACCTGCCGGCGAACGCCGACCGCTGCTCCGCTTCGCTACGAATCGCAGCATGATAGCGATAAACTCACACCCAACAACCGAAATCGACGCAGAGGTTGTCTACGTAGGAAGCGGCAGCCCCGAACGGTTCGACGGAGTCGATGTCGCAGGAAAGATAGTATTTGGGGAGACGAGCGTGGGACGGCTGTTCCGTGAGGCCGTACAGCAACGCGGCGCTATCGGCGTTCTAGCGTACCGAATCCCGAGCTTCAACCGGCCCGACCAACACCCTCATGCAATTCAGTTCTCCAGCATCCCGTTTGACGCAGAGGCACAGTCGTGGGGAGTTCTCCTTTCGTTCTCCGCGCGGGAACAACTGTTGGCTGCGTTGGAGCAAGGACGGGTGTATGCATCAGTCTCGATCGAAACGAACATCTACGAGGCGGAAGAACTGACATTGGTGGCGAACGTTCGAGGATCAACGGCTCCGGAAGAGAGATTCGTTTTCAGCGCTCACGTGAATGAACCCGGGGCGAATGACAACGGCTCCGGTGTGGCGGCACTGGCAGAAGCAGCCCGAACCCTGGCCGCGTTGGTGAAGGATCGTCGTTTGAGCCCCGCCCGGACGATCACCATGCTGTGGGGCAGCGAGATCCGAAGCACCGCCCGCTACCTGTCCGAAGACTCAGTACGTGCGAGGGGAGTCCGTTGGGGAATGAGTCTCGACATGGTGGGTGAAGACACGGAGAAGACCGGTGGCACCTTTCTCATCGAGAGGATGCCCGATCCATCCGCTGTCTGGACCCGTGGTGAAGATAAACACACAGAGTGGGGAAGCCGGCCCCTGACCGTAGACGACCTCACGCCGCACTACTTCAACGACCTGGTACTGAACAGGTGTCGCGAGCAAGCTTCGGTGACTGGCTGGGTGGTGAGAACAAATCCCTATGAGGGTGGCAGCGATCACGTGCCGTTCCTGCGTGCGGGGAAGCCCGGTCTTCTGTTGTGGCACTTCACCGATGTGTTCTATCACACCGATTTGGACCGCATTCAAAATGTCTCCGCTGAGACGCTGGCGAACGTGGGCGTCTGCGCCCTGCTCTCCGCCGTCACACTCACCTCGGCGGACGGCACCACCACGCGATTCTTGATCGACGAATTGAAGCGGGCGGCACTATCCCGCCTGGCCGCCGAGTACGACCTGAGTCGGGCCGCCATCGCAGATGGCAACGACCGAACGGAACAGACCGCAATCGTTCGTACATGGATGGAGTGGTACCGTGATGCAATTCGTGCAGCCCAAGATATCGAAGTAGGTGGGTCGTCACCCGATACACGTGCTGCGATCGATGCAGCGGTGAACGAGGTGGTCACGCAGGGAGAGGCTTACCTGAGTCAACTCCAAGAACTGTAACGGCAGACGGCTCAGTCACCAGGGCTTCGTCTACTCGCAGAACGTCGCCAGGGCCGACATCACCTCTCGCTGAAACACGCCGCCGGTGGGACGGTTGAGCAGTACGCCGTTTACGACAAGGGTGGACGAACCTCCGCCGTCCAGGTTGAGCGCCTCCACTGCCCCGACGTCGAGCATCAGCTGTGCTAGTTCTTCCAAGCTCACTCCACGACTCACTGTTTGCCTACCGTCCACCACCATGACGATGAGATCTCCGTCGCTCGTCCGGCCCGCTGCTGTCCGCGGATGTACTTCCGGTATCGACGTGCCGAAGAATACTTCCTGATCTGACGTGACCCGAATCCGTCCATTCATGATCAGAACGGGACCCGCTGCGACAGCATCCAGCACGTCCCACGTCCTGGCGGCCCCGTAGTCGAGTCGTGCGGCAGGTTGACCCGGACTGTGGAGCGGCGGGTTGGCCCAGGCGTAGACCGTGTCGTCGCGGGAGGTAGCCCAGGTGACTTCGACATCTCCACCTTGGGTGAACCCGATTGCCGCCCGTGCCGTCTCGTACGAAATCGAGTCGCGCAATACCGACCGGGTAGCCGGCCACAGCACCTTTCCTTCCGCTACCAGCAACCCCACGTGGCCAGCGGGCGTGCGGTCCATCCTGAAGTAGCCGCCGTTCACCACTACGCACGCGCCGAGATCGTGCGCGAAGCTGGAGACGGTCTCCCGATTGTCGCTTGGATCGTCGGAAACGACTATACGGCTGGTGATTCGCGACGAAGGTTCGTCTATGCGGACATACCAGGCCCGGAGCGGCAACTCCTCGTTGTTCCCCGTGTAGACACGCACGCCACGCGGCAGGGCCCGGTTGAGAGCCACGGCAGGTTCCCAGACGATGGGGAAAGATGCCTCCACGTCATCTTCACTCCCGCACCCGGCAACCGCCGTCAGCAACAGAAGCCCCATCCATGTGCACAACACTAATCTCCGATACATCGTCGTCCCTCTTCCCAAAGGCCCGGCGGTTCCCCAATGTACAAAGAATAATGGATTCCGCTGCGAGCGTGGGAACCACCCGGGCACGATGGGGTTGAATAAGCTGCCTTGAAAAGACTCTCCCTGCTATTGCTACTCGCCAGCTACGGCTGTGACTCGGCTGCACGTG
>JBDGZZ010000143.1:0-5907 GCA_039588335.1 Gemmatimonadota bacterium
GATTTCGCCGAAGCGAATCATCTCCATCTGACAACGGCTGCCAACACGGTCGAACGAGTGACGTTGCGCCAACGGGATCAGGCCGCGCAGCAGCCACCCCTCTACCGTGAGCCGGTAGGCCACGACATCCGGCAGGTAATGGAAACAGTGGCTCGGGAAACGCCCGAGACGGAATACAAGTCGGAGATCATCGACTGGCTGCAACGGCACTACCGTGAGTCAGCCGATCTCGCGACCGCCTTTGGCGACTCAATGGCCGAACTGCTCGGGCGCCATGGAGTCGTGGTATTCAACCCGACTCACCCGGCTGCGAAGCAGTCGATGGCTCGGTGGTGCGTAAAGGCGTTGGCGAACGCTCCCAATATCAACACGGCACTCGTCGAACGCGCAACAATGCTCGAGGAAGACGGTTTCACGGTGCCAATCGCCGTGGGTGATGGAGCGACGACGGTCATGATCGAATCGAGCATGGGGCGTGACCGCCTGGTATTGGACGGTGACGGTTTCACTGCACGTCGTTCCGGTGAACGGTGGTCGCTCGACGAATTGGAGAAAGTCGCTCGCAGCGAACCCGAACGCCTGTCGGCCAACGTGCTGCTTCGCCCGGTGGTCGAGGCTGCCACGATTCCCACGCTGGCCTACGTAGCCGGACCAGGTGAGCTGAAGTATCTGTCCCAAGCCGATCCGATCTACCGCGCGCTGGACGTGGAACCACAGGAGCGAGTGGCACGTTGGGCAGGCAGGGTGGTGGAAGCACGAGTAACGAAGGTGTTGAACAAGTATGGCATTGCGGCTGACGACTTGAACGCGCCGGAAGGTCAGCTCGAGGCTAGGCTGCTTCGAGATGAGATGCCGAGTGATGCCGTTCGCGCCATTGCCAACCTCAGATCGGCACTGAATACCGAGTATGAGAGCCTGGCCGCGGCTGCGAGCGGCATCGACAGCACGCTCGAGAAACCGGTGCACTCTGCGGGACACAATGCTCTGAGGGGTGTGGCGGACGTCGAGAAGCGAATCATCTCGCAACTGAAGAAGCAGAACGAGATAGTGGTGCAGCAATTGGCCAAAGCCCGGATCAGCCTGTTTCCGCTTGGCAAACCACAGGAGAGAGTCCTCAACATCGTACCGTTCCTGGTTCGCTACGGTCCGTCGTTCATCGATTCCGCCTATGAGAGTTGTCTCGAGTGGGCCGGAGCACTTGAAACCACATCGAGTCAGGCATAGTATCCCCGCATGATCTGGGCACTTGGGTTCATTCTAGTTCTCATCGCGTTGATGATCCCTCTGCTGGCGATCGTGCTGGATTCACCTGTGGCGCGCAACTTCTTTCGTGGTACGGACCCGCAAGCACTAGAAGAAATAATGAGGCGGTTACAGGGACTAGAGGACGAAGTTGCGGAGTTGGGCAGTTCGCTGGAGGAAGTGCGGCAGGAGACCCAGTTCGTCCAGCGACTCCTGAAGAACCCGGACAAGCCGGACTCGCCCGAACAACTTTCACCCCCCGAGTCGTAACCTGATGCGCCGGTCGCAGGGGCGACTAGCCACCCTGGTCGGCGCAGGTATTCTCGTCACTCGCGTTCTCGGCTTCGTTCGGGAGCGCGTCTTCGCGCATTACTTCGGGACGGGCATCGCGGCAGATGCTTGGGGCGCTGCCTTACGCATTCCGAACGTGATCCGGAACCTGCTGGGCGAGGGCACCCTGTCGGCCTCATTCATTCCGGTGTACGCCGGCATGATCGAGCGGGGAGAAACCGAGCGGGCCCGGCGCCTGGCCGGCGTGATCGCATCGCTGCTGCTACTCCTCACCGCCGTGGCCGCACTGATCGGCATCGTACTGGCTCCCATAATCACCGACTTCGTAGCACCTGGTTTCTCAGGGTCGCAGCGAGATCTCACCGTGACGCTGGTGCGCATCCTGTTCCCGATGTCGGGGGCGCTGATTCTGTCAGCCTGGTGCCTTGGAATACTCAACACCCATAGGCGCTTCTTTCTGGCCTACGCGGCGCCCGCAATGTGGAACATCGCCCAGATCGCAACACTCGTTGCGCTGGGTGGTTACCTCATGGGCGCTTCGCTGGCAGTCGCGGTTGCTTGGGGCGCCGTAGCTGGAAGTGTTCTCCAGATAGCAGTCCAGCTTCCGGCGGTGCTCAAGTTGTCCGGGCGAATCGAGTGGAGCCTCAACCGCAATACCGAGGGCGTCCGAAAGGTGATTCGGGCCTGGATTCCGGTAGTCTTCGGTGCGGGAGTCGTTCAGATATCGAGCATAATCGACACCCAGCTCGCTTCCCTCCTAGGTGCAGGAGCGGTCGCAACGCTCAGGTACGCCCAGTTGTTTCAGATCCTCCCCATTTCGCTCTTCGGTGTCAGTGTGGCGGCCGTTGCACTACCGGAATTGAGCAGAGACGTCACCAGGGAAGACAGCGATCTGTTGCGCAGCCGTGTCGCAGAGGGGATCCGCCAAGTAGCCTATTTTGCGTTGCCGTCGGCATTCACCTTTGCAGTGCTCGGACCACAATTGGTCGGAACTCTGTTTCAGACGGGAGCGTTCGACGCAAACGACACGGCCCTGGTTGGGGGAGTGCTGGCGGCATACTCGCTGGCAATACCAGCCCAGGCGCAGATCAAGCTGCTGGCGACGGGCCACTATTCATTGGGAGACACCCGAACGCCGGTGTGGATAGCGGCTGTAGCGGTTGTCGTGTCGGCGGTGAGCGCATTCCTACTGATGCAAGAGTTGGGACCGGCGGGGATTGCTTTGGGGGCTGCTGTGGGTGCCTACGTGAATGTAGGTCTCAATGCGGGCCGGCTCAGTTCCCGGCTCGGCAGGCTCACTACGGCTGCCGAGCTTCGGTCGCTCGGCGCGACTGCGGCCGGCTGCGTTGTTGCCGCGACAGCCACGATAGGAGTGGTCTATTTGCTGGATGCGGCAGCGATATGGATCCAGGCTGTATGTGGTCTCGCTGTGATGGGCCTGGTGTACGGCGCCGCAACCCTGGCACTGGGTCATCCGGATGCACGTAGAATGCTTGGCGCGCTGAAGCGGAAGTAAGCGGTCGTGCTCAGATCATGATCATTCCAGAAACCGATAGGATCGCCACCAAGATCGCTTCGCTTCCCGAGGCCCCCGGGGTGTATCTGTGGAAGGACGCGGACGGCAAGGTGTTGTATGTTGGCAAGGCGAACCGCCTGCGCCAGCGGGTTCGGAACTATTTCACTTCTGACCACAGGGACAGTCCCAAGAACCGGATGCTCGTTCGGCTCATACGTGACTTGGAGACCATAGTGGTCCGATCAGAGTCCGAGGCCCTCCTGCTGGAAAACAACCTCATCAAGGAGCACCGGCCGCGCTTCAACATCCAATTGCGCGACGACAAGAGCTACCCGCATGTGGCTGTCACACTAGGAGAGGCGTTCCCACGAGTGTTGGTCGTTCGCCGCCTCGACCTGCCGGGTGCCAGGTATTTCGGACCGTACACCGACGTGATGGTGCTGCGGCGCACGCTCAGGGTCATCCGGCGTGTCTTCACCGTGAGGTCCTGCCACTACCGCCTGCTAGAAGAAACTCCCGAACGTCCGTGTCTCGACTATCACATTCAACGTTGTTACGCTCCCTGCGTCGGGTACCAGAGCCAAGAGGCCTACGGTACGATGATCGCTGACGTAGTAGCGTTCCTTGAGGGGAAGACGGTCGAAGTCCGTACCCGGCTGCGCGAGCGGATGGATCGTGCAGCGGAGCAACTCGATTTCGAACGCGCAGCCGAATTGCGCAACTCCCTGCGCTGGCTGGACCAGCTCGAGCGACCACAGGGGGTGCAGGCGGTGGGTGGGGGAAACGTAGACGCAATCGGCTACGCTCGCGACGGCGATGACGCCGTGTGTGTGACGATGCGTGTGCGGGAAGGCAAAGTAGTCGGGAGCGACCAGCGATTCCTGAAGAACCTGGCGGAAGAGAGTGACGACGCGATACTCGGGGCTTTTCTGCTACGACACCATGCGTTGAGCCAATCGCGAGCCAAGAAAACCCTGTTGCCGTTTGCGCCCGACGCGTTCGAAACGATGGGGGACATCATGGGTGATACTCGGATCCATGTCCCGCAGCGCGGCACCGGTCATCGATTGGTCGAACTGGCAGATCAAAACGCGCGCCACGCATTGGAAAGCTTCAGGATCGAGTCATTCGAAACCGACGAGCGCGCAGAGGATCCTGTGTACGCCCTGGGACGGGACCTCGGGCTCACGGTGTTACCGAGGAACTTCGTGTGCGTGGACATCTCCACCAGCCAGGGAACCGACACGGTTGGATCAATGGTGTGGTTCGAGGCGGGGCGGCCCAAGAAGAGCCAGTACAGGAAGTTCAAGATCAAAGGAGAAGGACAGCAAGATGACTTCGCAGCGGTAGGGGAAGTCGTGTCTCGATTCTTCAGAAGGAGACTGGAGGAGGAAAAGCCGCTGCCCGACCTGCTCGTGATCGACGGGGGCAAGGGCCAGTTGAGCGCGGCGCGAAGCGCCCTGGAGGAATTGGGCTTGGACGACCTGCCACTGGCCAGCCTGGCAAAGCGGGATGAAGAGGTCTTCCTCCCCGGACGCAAGGACAGCTTGCGGCTACCGCGGCGCGCTCCCTCACTGAAACTGCTACAACGAGCCCGGGACGAAGCGCACCGGTTCGCGGTAAGTTACAATCGGAAGCGCGGTCAGAAGAGGACCATTACATCGGCCTTGCTCGAAATTCCGGATGTCGGAGATAGACGACGGCGTCAACTGCTGGAAAGATTCGGAAGCCTGGCCGGAGTCAAGCTGGCGACACCTGAAGAGATTGCGGCACTACCCGGCTTCTCGACCAAGCTCGCTGAACGGATACTCGAACACCTGAAGAAATGACTGAGTATAGCTGGTTTCTAAAATGCTCCGAGTGCGATGCCGAGCAGAGTGTAGCGGGACTCCCGACTCTTTGTCCCGAGTGTGGTGCGCCCTGGCTCGTGCACTACACGACAAAGCCCCAACCAACTGCTAAGGCAGAGTACGGCACCCGGCCTTGGTCCATGTGGCGTTACCGAGAGTGGCTTCCGCTGACGGCCGAAGAGGAGCCCGTGACTTTAGGCGAAGGTGCGACCCCGTTGGTGCCGGCACCCGGTTTAGAGCGCTCAATGGGTCTCGAGTCGGTTTGGATCAAGGATGAGGGGCTGAACGCTACCGGATCGTTCAAGGCCCGGGGCATGTCGGCCGCGGTGACGCGGGCCCTGGGTGGCGGTGCGCACATCATGGTTGCACCGACCGCAGGAAACGCCGGAGTTGCCCTCAGTGCCTACGGTAGCAGAGCGGGCATTGATGTAAGAGTTTTTGCTCCACGCACCACGCCGTCCACCATACTGCAGCAGATCCGCGCGTTCGGAGCCGATTTGGAGCTACTGGACGGTCACATTGGTGACTGCGGGCGTGCGGCGCGCGAGTTTGCCGCAGAAACCGGGGCGTTCGACGTCTCGACGCTGAGAGAGCCCTACCGCATCGAGGGCAAGAAGACACTGGGGCTCGAGGTGGCCGAACAGCTGGGATGGCACCTGCCCGACGCCCTGATATACCCCACTGGTGGTGGTACGGGGCTAATCGGTATGTGGAAGTGTTTCAATGAGTTACGCAGTTGCGGCTGGGTAGGTGACGACCTGCCGCGGCTGTACAGCGTCCAGGCCAGCGGGTGTGCACCGGTGGTTGCTGCGTTTGAGGCGGGCGAGGAGTCGACCAAGGCGTGGCAGAACCCGGCCACGATCGCCGCCGGTCTGCGGGTTCCGGCACCACTCGGCGGGCGGTTGATTCTCAGGGCCATCGCGGAAACCAACGGAGCCGCAGTGGCGGTATCTGACAAGGCGCTCGACGCAGCGGCTCGCCACATTGCGGAGACGATTTCCGTGGACG
>JBDGZZ010000143.1:5915-15937 GCA_039588335.1 Gemmatimonadota bacterium
AGTTGTTGCAGCAGGGACGGATCGATAAGGGCGAGTCTGTCGTGTTGTTCAACACCGGAGCCGGGTGGCTTTATCGTTAAGCAGGACTGATATTTAGGGTTAGGTGTCTCAACCATGCTTATAGCTATCCTGGACCCATTCGCGGGGATCAGCGGGGACATGACTCTGGGATCCCTGGTCGATGCGATGGGGGAGAACGCGTGGTTGCGTGACCTGCCGGGCCGGGTCGGATTTCCCGACGTGGAGGTCCGGATCGAGCGCGTCACCCGCTGCTCGGTGGCCGCCACCAAAGTGGACTTTGCCAATCCCGAGGCCGGTCAGCTGGAGGGTCACGGGAGGCACGTGGGGGAGCTGGTGGAGCTGGTCCGACGGGCGCAGTTGGATCCGGCCGTGAAGGAGCGGGCGGCCGAGGCGCTGGAGCTGATCGGGGAGGCCGAAGGCAAAGTCCACGGCGTTGCGCCAGATCGCGTCCATCTTCACGAGGTGGGGGCGATTGACGCCATATTGGATGTGGTCGGGGCGGTCGAGGGCTTCCATCGGCTCGGAGTTGACGCCATCTACAACCTCCCGGTTGCCATCGGGGACGGTTGGGTGGTCACCGAACACGGGAAACTGCCGGTACCCGCTCCGGCGACGACGATCCTGTTAGAGGGAGTCTCGGTGCGGGCTTCGGGTCCGGTTTCTGGTGAGGCGACTACCCCGACTGGAGCGGCGCTGATCCGTGTCCTGTCCCGCGGCGAGCCGCCCGACAGGTGGAGAATCGTCGCAGGTGGGTGGGGAGCGGGCTCGCGAGACCCACAGGAGTATCCGAATTCGCTCCGCCTGATGTTGGCAGAAGTGGCTCAGGAAGCGGGTGTCGTAGAGGTTGTGGCAACGGATATCGACGATCTGAGCCCGGAGTATTTGGAGCCGCTGCGCGAGGCGGTGCTGGCCGCCGGCGCGGTGGATTGCCTGGCGTGGGCTACGTTGGGAAAGAAGGGCAGGGTAGGTCTGAGGGTGGAAGCGCTGGCGCCAGCGGGCCAGATTGAGAAAGTTGTGGACGCTCTGTTCGCCCACAGTACGACGGCCGGGATTAGGAGATGGCCGGCCTGCCGGTCCACGTTGGCGCGAGAGGAGCTGGTCGTGGACGTGGGAGCCACCAGGAAGGTGCGGATCAAGGTGCTGAACCGGCCCGGAGGGTGTAGAATTAAGCCGGAATACGGCGATGTGGCAGAGGTGGCAGCCGAATTGGGTGTGCCGGCGCTGGATGTGGCGAAGCAGGCCGAACGTGTGGCGGAGACCATTCTGGCCGGCGATGGGTATAATTCTAGAGGCAAAATCAGTACTGATTTGAAGCAGATCGAGAGGAGAGAAGGATGAACAGGTTGGCTGCAGGAGCAGGAATCGCGATTAGCCTCGGACTGGCCGCCCCACAATTGGCGGCACAGGAGGAGTATCTTGAGCCTACGTGTGAACTGGACCAGTCACACTTCCTGGTTAGGCAGGCCAGCACATACATAAAGGGAGCAACTGAGGAAGCCGATCCGGCAAACCGGGACCAACTCCTGCTCTCGGCTCGTCAGAATCTGATCGAGGGTATCGACACAGACCAGGGCGACAACATGGCCATCTGGTATTTCCTGGGTCGGTATTACCACCTCGCAGGCGACCCGATAGGAGCTGACAGCGCATTTGGGAAGGTGGAGCAGCTGGTGGCCGGCTGTGCGCAAGACATCGACTACTACCGCGAGTCTATGTGGGTGATGGCGGTGAACCGGGCAATCGACTCGATGCAGAACGGTGCCTACGAAGGGGCCAAGGTGGAGCTGCGCGGGGCCAACGCGATCTACGTGCACAGTAACGTAGCTCTTTTCTATCTGGCGAGTGTGTTCGCAGACGAGGGTGACACTGACAGTGCCCTGTACTACTACAAGGAAGTTGTCGCGATGGGTCCCTCCGACCTCGAACACGTAGAGAACTACAACACCGCTGTGCTGAACGTAGCCACGCTGCACCAGATGCTGGGCGAGTGGGATTCCACGGTCGTGTGGTACGAGAAGGTACGCGAGACGGATCCCACCCACTCAGACGCGCTCTTCGGCATCGCGGAAGCTCATGTCGAAATGGGCAACGAGGCTGCGGCAATGGAGATCTATGACCAGGTTCTGGCCAATGCCGCAGCGATGGGTGATCTGGATCTGTTCAGTGCGGGAGGGAAGCTCTTCAACGCCAACGAATTCGACAAGGCGGCTCAAGCTTTCGAGGCTGGATTGGAGAAGAATCCCTACTACAGGGATGCGTTGTTCAACCTGGCGAATACGTATCTGGAGATCGGCCAGGATCAGTCACGTCCGCAGGCCGAGCGGGACGATGCACTGAGCAAGATGGACGAGGTGACCCACAGGCTCTTGGAAGTAGATCCCAATGGCCGCGTGGTGTACCGCATCCTGGCGGCAGCCCACACGCTGCAGGGTATGGACGACACCACCGAAGTGATCATGGAGGCGATGCAAGCACTGACGTTCGAAGTCTCCGTGGACATATCACGGCCCATTTCGGGTGGCTACACCGTGGCCGGCCGGCTCATCAACTTGAAAGAAGCGGCGACGACGGTTCCGACGATCACCTTGGAGTTCCTCGATGCATCGGGCACCGTAGTCAGTACCGATACGATCGGGGGCGAGACACTGGCGCCGAGCGGGTCGAGCCGGTTCCAGACCACCCAGAGTGGGGCAGGGATCGTTGCCTGGAGATACAGGATAGGCACCTAGATCGAAAGACGTGTCTGCGGGTGGGCCATTTGGAGGCTCTCCACGGCAGGCCATGACAATTCGGGGTAGAGCGGATCAAGGCTCTGCCCCTTTTGTTATCTCTTTAATCACAACAGTTTAACTGATGTGACCTCGAAACAACCTTAAGGCGGGTGGCGTCTATCGCTGGCCGCATCACTTGGTGTGGTGATTCTCGAGCGGCCGTAATCCTGGCGCGGCGTAATCCGCGGCCGACATCCGAGTAGATCCAGTCTCTTCCGCGCCAATGCCGCGGTTTCCTATGTTGAAACACGGGCTCGGCCCCTGCGGGGCGCGTTCCCTTCTTCCGCGCCAATCGGCGGCCGTAATGTGCCGCCCTAACGGGATCTGGCACAATCCGTCGTTGTATCCCACTATTGTACCTGTCGCCCTCCGAGCCCCAAAGCCACCGATACGGTAGAAGCCTGTCTGATGACAGGGGAACGGAGCGCCGGACAATGACTTCCAATCGGCTTATCCCGAGCTGCTTGATCTTCACATGTGCAATCGTCGCCGCCGGAATGCTGGGATGCAGGCCGACGACTCGCCGCTGTGCGGTACGGTCAGACGGTTCTTGAAGTGTTACCTTTTGCCGCCTTTGCATGTCAGACAAAAGGGAGCACGTGGGCTAATCGCATGAAAGGCTGAGTCCATGGCACGGGAGTCTGTTGCGGTAGGTCAGTCTCAGAATCTCAATTGCCATCTGCTGTTGCTGACGGTGGTCGCGACCGCACTCTCGTGCCAAAGTTGCTCAACCACTGGACATTACACCGTGGTAAATCGGTTCCCGCACGACACGACAGCCTTTACGCAGGGGCTGGTCTACTCCAACGGCCATCTGTACGAGAGCACCGGAAGGCTGGGCCTCTCTCAGCTTCGTCGCGTTGACTTGCAGACCGGGAGCGTGCTGACCTCGACGGACTTGGCGGCAGATCGCTTTGGCGAAGGTCTCGCACTGCTCAACGGGAGATTGTACCAACTTACCTGGAAGAGCGGAATCGGGTACGTCTATGATGCTGAGAGCCTCACAGTGGTCGACTCGTTCAACTACACGGGTGAGGGTTGGGGCCTCGCAACTGACGGGACACACCTCATCATGAGCGATGGTTCGGAGAGCCTACGCTTTCTTGACCCAGATGGTTTTGAGCTGGTCCGTGAAGTGACAGTCAAAGACAAGGGCCTGCCGCTCACGCAGATCAATGAACTCGAGTATGTAAGCGGGGATCTCTACGCGAACATCTACCCAAGCGACAGGGTCGTTCAGATCGATCCGGTCAGTGGTGAGGTGCTGAACTGGTTTGGCCTTGCTGGGCTACTTCCCGATGAAGAGCGAGGCGCCAATACTGACGTACTCAACGGCATTGCGCTTCGAGCGGAGACGGGCAATCTGCTCGTCACGGGGAAGCTCTGGCCTGTGGTGTTTGAAGTGAGGTTGAATGGGCGCAACTAGGTGCATGGCGTGTGAGGCGATTCTATTAGACCTCGACGGAGTCTTGGTGGATTCAGCTGCTTGTGTCGAACGGCACTGGCATCGCTGGGCAGGGTGATCGGGATGACTCCGTGAAAGCACATAGCGGCATGGTACGACTCAGGCGTGCAGCGCGCAGTCACAACACCGTGCAGTGGACAGGGTATTCTCGATTATGACGTCGACAGTCACTGTTCGTCATGCACTGACGTTTACGATGCTTGCCCTCCTGGCATGTGGTGAAGGTCCAGGTGGTCAGGGCACGATCCCGGGCGAGACTCCGGATACCTCTAGGAGAGACGAACTCATGACCCAGGCAGAACAAGACCGTCGCATGGACTACATAGAGTTTCTGAGCACGAACATCGAGGAGACCAAGAGGTTCTACTCAGGGGTCTTCGGTTGGGAGTTTACTGACTACGGGCCGGATTACACGAGCTTCACCGACGGTCGACTGAGCGGTGGTTTTAGTGTAGCGCCGAAAGTTGTTGCAGGCGGCCCACTGGTCGTGCTCTACGCCACGAACTTGCAGGAGATCGAAGCCAGAATCAGAGAGAGTGGAGGACGCATCGTTCGGGAGACGTTCGAGTTTCCGGGTGGGCGGCGTTTTCACTTCACCGATCCGAGTGGCAATGAACTGGCGGTCTGGTCGGATCGATGAGTCCCAACCTGAACCACATTGGTCACGGGCCGAGCGCTGCTGGCTAGCAGGCGGGTGAAGCTACTAGGAGGCGGGTTGAAAGGGCGTTAGGCTATCCGGTTACCAAGAACCAGTCGGTTGACGTAGACTTCGGAGCCTGGCTCGCCCCCCGGCCGTCGTGGGTCAGGGCGGATTCAGCCGAGGGTGCTAGTTATGGCTCGCTCCCGCAAGTGCCAGCGCTTGACGGCGCACTCGCGGGCCGCTGCGGTGTATCAGATATTCGAGTTAGACCAGTCGCCCTCCAGAGCCCTCATTTCGCTGAGGAGACTCTACATGATGTTCAGCCTCCGTGGCATGTTCGCGAACTCCCCCCAATACTACGTTGTCACTCGCCTCTGTCTGACAGCAACTCTACTTTCGGTCGCCGCATGTACACCTGATGCCCCACCAGCCCTTCCCGAGGTGCGGATAGATGACGTGAGCGTAATCGTGTCCTCCGAGTCGGAGCTACTCAGTCGACCTATGGACATGCTGCTCGACGAGAGTGGACGGCTATGGGTGCTGGATTACCTGGCGGCCCATGTTCTGGTGATGTCGGCCGATGGGGAGCTACTCGAGACCATTGGAAGAGACGGTAGCGGTCCGCGCGAGTTCAAGAGACCAGCGGCCTTCGCATTGAGTCCGGACACGTTGCGGGTTGTCGATGGCGGCAATGGCCGGTTGCAGACGCTTGCACTGGGCAGTGAGTTCACGAGAAATGCGCCGCTGACTCTAGCATCAGGTATGGGGCCGATTGCGGTGAGAGATGATGGCCGGTTTCTAACCACCACCCTCGGCTTGGACGATGCATTGGCAGTGTACCATGACCCCACCGGACAACAGCTTGTAACCCTGGGTACGCCACTCGCCGAAGTGTCTGGTTACGGGAGCCCCTCGCAAACAAAACAGGAAATAGTCGACGGTAAGGTACCGGCGATGTTCCGCAACAGCGTACTGCCTCTGTTCGCGCCGGACGGCGACATCTGGCTCATTCTGACCGGTGAAGGCCTGTTGCAGCGCTTCGACGAGGCTGGGTCATTACAGGTGTCCGTGCCGATTGAGGCGCCTGAGTTGGAGCAGGTATGGCAGGAGGTCATTGCACATGCCGAGTCGACATTGGCAAATCCACGGTCTGTAAAGGGCTTGTTCTATGTTTGGGACGCGACGGTCGTGGGTCAGACGCTGTGGATTCTCTTGAACACAACCGAAGGTGGACCTGCCGTGTTGATGGCGTTCACGGCTGACGGCCAGGCCAACCGGAAGGTGGTCTTCTCAAATGTATCGGGTGCGCGACAGTTCGCGTTTGATCGGGCCCGCGATAGGATCTTCTTCGCGATAACATCTGACGCTAGCATCGTCGCCTCGTCGTTGCCCGATAGCATATTGAGTTCTGAAGTGAAGTAAGGATCGCCGATGGTTAGCAGGTAGATGAAGCGTAAGCGCAAAGAAAGACCCGGCCGACCGATATCTCGAACGGTCCAACCGACAGAACCGGCTCGCGCACAACGGAGGTGCGTAATGGCAGTGCCCATCGACTCCCGCAGTAGTCGCTTCCGTTCAGGTATCATATCCCCCGACTTTAAGGTTCTGGCAACAGTCGCTTGTTGCCTATCGATGGCGTCAGTCGGATGCGACGACACCATGGTGAACGTGCAGGATGGGCGCGTAGCCACCTTGGAGTTGGACGCCACCTACCCGGAAGCATTCAGCTACCTGAGCGGAATAAGGGAGCTGTCTGACGGGACGATTCTCGCGGCGGATCCGATGAGCCAGGTGCTTCTGCGTCTCGATCTGGATGCCGGTACTGCCGACACCCTCGGCCGTCATGGACCGGGGCCGCAGGAGTATGAGGGGCCGGACCAGGTCTTCCCCCTGCCGGGGGACTCCACGCTGCTGGTCGACCTCGGTAACGGCCGACTTACCGTGATCGATCCGGAGGGTAGCTTCGTGGCCTGGACTCCGATGACTAACAAGACTGAGTTAGCGCCGTCGGGTATCCGTACGGTTCATCCTCGGTTCGTCGACATGGCTGGCAACATCTATGTGACAGCTCCTTATTGGCTTGAAGAACCGCCGGACTCGACGGCGCTACACAGAGTCGATCGGGCAAGCGGTGTCGAGACGCCAGTCGCGTGGAAATGGCGCCCTGAACGTGTTAGCCGCCCGCGAGGCGCGAAACGCCCCATGTTAGTGCTTAATGACGAATGGGCGGTGGGCGCCGATGGCCGAGTAGCCGTGGTCCGGGCAAACGGATACTCGGTGGACTGGTACTTTCCCGACGGCAGTGTTGCTCAGGGGCCGCCAAACGACGCGGAGGCATTTCCCGTTGGCCCGGCGGAAATGGAAGCCCAGGTTGAGTTCTTTGAAGCCAACGCGACTTATGCCTTCTCGATGGTAGGAGAGGGCGGGGTACAAAGCATGCAGATGAGCAGGGGGGTACCACCGGGCACCACGTATGACGTCGATGACTTCGAATGGCCTGAGACGTTGCCAGTCTTTCGGGGGGGACGGACTGTCGTATCCCCCAGGGGCGAGGCATGGGTAGAGAGGTACATGCCGGCGGGTGGGGAGGGGCGCGTTGACGTCTTCGATGAGCGGGGCATCCGCATGGGGTTCATCGAACTCACTCCCGGATCGAAGGTCATCGGCTTTGGCGCGCGGGTCGACGCGGGTTCCATTGCCTACCTAGCCCGGACCGACGATGTGGGTTTGATCTGGTTGGAGCGGTACAGGGTGCTGCGGGTGGAAGGGCGGCGCTAGCCTCTCGGCCGGCTGCTCCGTTGTGCCGCTTAGTGCCCGGGGCCGGATTCGAACCTGCACGGGGTCTCAAGTAATCGGGCCGCAGCTTCTCCTACGTTCCAGTCGCCCACCATGTCGTTTTCAAAACGGGAGGCCGTCGAGATCATACCGGGCGACCGTCACGAGGTCAGTCTCGGGATCCCGAACGAGGGCTATGATCACTGAGCGGTCCAAGGCGAAATCAACCCAGGACTCTCCCGCACGAACCATCGATAGATAAACACCATCTTCCGAGAAGAGGTGGACGGCTGCGGGGCCGCCGCCGAATTCAGCCTGCTCCTGCTCCCAGAGCGCCAAGAGACCAGTGGACGGATCGCGCCGCACCGTGCGAAAGATCCGCTTCAATCTCATCCGCTCGCGTTGGCGACGCGTTTGTTCCTGGATGATGGCAGGGGAGAGCCCGGCCGCCGACATGCTGCTGCGGAGTTCGTCAATGTAGTCACCCAGTTCCACATCTGATCGCTCTTCGGGCTCACGATCTATGACAACCTCGCGGTGGAGCACGCCAGTCTCGGTGAAGACCTGGATGTATGGCACGGTACAACTACTGCGGAAGACTGCAGCCCCACCGGACGCATAATGGCGACACGAGGCAATATCCGCCGTAACCCCCAGTGAGTCAGCAATTCGTATCACCTCGTGGCTTCCGTCGGGCCACAGGCGTGCTAACTCGCCACCATCGGAACCAAGGTATGTGAGCAGCAACGTTGAGGGCTCGAAGATATGAATCGAGAATCCGACGGCATTGAGGTTCAGCGACTTGATATGCTGCCCGTCAGGATGGAGAAACTCGAGCGTACGCTTTCCTGCGTCGAGGACGATCACTGTGTCAGCCAGCACAGCGAGGTCGATCGGTCCCTCGAACTCACCGGGACCTCCGCCTTCTCTTCCGAGATTCCCGATCAACGATCCGCTGTTTACGTCGACTATGAGAACCTTGCGCCCCAGGCGGTCAAGGATGTAGGCACTGTCACCGGATACCTCAACACGTCGCGGGTCTTCCCATGGGTTCCCGCTCGCATCTACCGGATCGCGCAGGCGCCATACCTCCCGAAGACCAACGCCGTCTGCTGCCCTCATTGGTTCGGTAGGGTTGTGCACCACGACCGACGATCCCACCGTGTCAATCGAACCAAGCCAGTCGTTGCGGGACTCTGACCCGCAGGCGATACAGGCCGTGAGAGCGATGACGAAGGAACTTGGGATACATCGACGGTACGAGGAGAGGTATGTCAATCTTTCACCACGACTGGTCGCATCGATATTCAAAGTGCTTAACTCCTGGCATCCTTGGCGCCAAGAAGCCATCCGCGCTGGCCATGACAACCGCGGCGGGGACAGCGGCAAGGGTGAGGGATGCCGATAGTCTCATAGGAAGTCTCCTCGAATACTACCCCCACGCCGGGCGATGTTGCCGCCGTCTAACTAATATTCCACTGACCAGCATATGCTGTCCTAGCCGCGGCCAATGAACATTCTCTGAATCCTTCGTGAACCAGGCCTATGTTGCTGTTGAGCCAGTCACCTTCGACTCTCAGCTATTGATGGGAGCAGTCAAAGCACGGCCTTGACTGTCGCACTCGGCCCGCCGGAGCCGGCTCGGTTCATGGCCAGCACGCGAAAGTCCAGCTCCACGCCACGCGGCTGGTCGCGCAGCAGGATTCCCGCCCAAGATTGGCCCCGTCTGGACCATCGCTAACCGCGACATCCGCTATTGCCTGGGGTTCGGGCCAGCGCCATTCAACGACGGGCCCGAAGTTCTCGAAGTCGTTCTCCGTGTAGAGATAACCATGGGGCTCTCCCCTTTCGACCAGGATACCGTCCTCGACACTGGTGCACCTGAATTCTTCCCGTACGGACCTCCGCACACGCTCGCGTTGTTCTACAGTCGGTGAAGTGCGCGATGCCACTCACCGGCTGGCTAGCCGAAGCCGTGCTGTGCGAGAACCTGATCCGCCCTGCGAACTGCACTGGCGCAGCTTTTCGGTGTAGTAGATCCTAGCGTTGGACCAACTCCTCAGTCGTTCTCCAAGGGAGGCCCGATGAATTGGAACTGGTGGTTGATGCAATTTCTGTACGCCTTGCCTGATGCGCTGCCGTGGATCTTTGGTGGCCTCGCGGGTGTGGGCATGGTCTCATTCGGTCCAATCGGGCGCGCGTTCGTCCGTCGTCTGAAGCGGGGTGACGTCGAGGCTGAGTTACTGCCTGCCGTTCTCGAAGAGCTTACTCTTGTTCGCGGCGAGTTAGGAGAGGTTCTGGAGCGATTGGACTATGCGGAGCGGCTGGTGAGCAGGGGCCACAATGCTGA
>JBDGZZ010000144.1:0-22344 GCA_039588335.1 Gemmatimonadota bacterium
AAACCACTGCCGCCCGGGATAGCAAAGCGCAGCCTGCCGCAAGAACTCGTCGCGGAGCTTCCAGCCAGAGAGGGATTCGAGATCAGCATTTTCGGAGACCGCATCGTGTTGCTCGAGGCCAGCGGCTTGGTTGTCGACATCTTGGCGGGGATACTCGACTAGACGGCCCCCGCGCCTTGGACGCGTTCGCCAAGAGTAAGAGCCTCCTCCAAAGCCTGGTCTCCTGATCTGCTCGTTCAGCCGCCTGAGCCAGCTGCACCCGACCGCCAACGGTTTAGTGGCTACAAGCCGATGGCCAATCCGACTCGGAACGT
This sequence comes from Gemmatimonadota bacterium, assembly GCA_039588335.1. Classification (GTDB taxonomy): domain Bacteria; phylum Gemmatimonadota; class Gemmatimonadetes; order Gemmatimonadales; family GWC2-71-9. The sequence goes on from JBDGZZ010000144.1 coordinate 315, forward strand.
CATCAAGTTTGCCTCGCTTCTCACCGGGAACATCGTGATTGAACCGTCCCGGTTCTCGACAATGTCACCCTCAGTGAGATAGTCCACCTCACCGTTCAGAGTCCACTGAGCGGAAACGTCCAGCGCCACTTTGCGGGAAAGCGCGAGCAAAAGGCCGCCGCCTCCCGTGAGCGAGTAGGTGATGTCGTCGAAGTTGGTCGTGTGGGCGAAGTCCGGCCCGCCATCAACTCCGTCCAGCGAAGACACAGTGGCGAAATACGCGAACCCTGCGGTGCCGTACGCGTAGGGACGCACAGACCCGTTGCCGAATGTGATGTGGGGACCGATCCCGAAGTCGGCGATGAAGTTGTCCGTATTTACATCGACCAAAACTCTGCGCGTAGCGGGCAGCAACTGCGTGGTGAATCGCTCGTGCCCGTAGATTAACAAGGAGCCGCCAAACCGCAGGCCGATCTGATTGTGGCGATCGACGTTCACCACACCATACAACCCCATCCCGCCACCCCAATCGACATAGTTCTGGAATTCACCAACGGGCCGTGCCAGCGTGCCGTTGAAACCGATCAGCCACTTCGGATTGCGAACCTGACCTTGCGCTTGTGCTCCCACGGGGAGGACCAACAAGGCTGCGAGAATACCATATCGTGCGTATCGCATCTCCACTCTCCTGTGCCAGCTGCTATGACCAGAAAGCAAGCGGCATGCCCCGGAGCGCCCCAACGGTAAGTCGTTGTGAAGAGGCAGCTTGCGATACACCACCGGGCTACAGCTACTGCGCTTTCGTCCACCTGAGGTGACAACCCGCGCCGCATCTGGATGGTGGCCGCTAGTACCGCCACACTTCGCCGCGAGAGTCTCTGGGCACCCGAGCCCCTTCCGGAGCAGACGTCGCTCGGGGACTTCCGCATTCCGCAGCGAGGGATCTTTGCGCTGGGGGATGCAATGTTCGTACGCCTAGCGACAGGTACCTGAACGTGAAGCGCGACCAGCACCTGACCGAGTAGCACTCGGCTCTCACAGGAGAACGATGTTGTTCTCGTGGCATGTCTTTTTCACAGCGTCGCTCCAGATGCTCGACTGGATCTCGCCGATGTGAGCCTTCCGTAGGTAGAGCATACAGAGCCGTGATTGTCCAATGCCACCTCCAACCGAGAGAGGTAACTCTCCTTTCAGGAGGCGTCGGTGAAAAAGCAGTTCCTTTCTCTCGGTCACTCCCTTGAGCTCGAGTTGCCTCTCCAGTGCCGCAGCATCAACTCTGATTCCCATGGACGAGATTTCGAATGCGTCGTCAAGGACTGGGTTGTGAACCAGGATGTCTCCGTTCAATCCTCGATACCCCTCTTCCGTTGGTGTCCACCAATCATCGTAGTCGGGTGCCCGGCCATCATGAGGCTCACCGTTTCTTAGGTCGGCGCCGATCCCAATCACAAAGACGGCATGGTGTTTCTTACAGGCGGCTTTCTCCCGTTCGCTCGGTTTGAGGTGCGGATACTGTTTCTCGAGGTCCTCGCTATGGATGAAGGTGATCTTCTCGGGGAGGACTGGCCGGATGATTCCGTAGTGGTGGCAGACGTACTTTTCCGTTCTCCGAACCACATTGTAGATCTGCTCTACGATGTGCCTCAAGAACGCCAGGGACCTCTCTTCGGCCGAGATCACTCGTTCCCAGTCCCACTGGTCTACATAGATGGAGTGGATGTTGTCCAGTTTGTCATCGGGACGAATCGCATTCATGTCAGTATAAATGCCCTCGCCGTGCGGCAAACCGAGATCGGCAAGTGCCATCCTCTTCCACTTGGCGAGGGATTGGACGATTTCAGCTTGCGTGTCAGCCATTGCCTTCACCGTGAATCTGATGGGTCTCTCGATTCCGTTCAGGTCATCGTTGATTCCCGTGTCCGACTTCACGACGATAGGTGCTGTGACGCGCGTCAGGTTCAGTTCAAAGGCGAGATTAGTCTGGAAGAAGTTCTTGATCAGGAGGATCGCCTTCTCCGTTTCTTGCGGGTCAAGAAGCGGCTTGTAGTCCCGCGGTATGTACAGGCTTTCCGTCATGTCTCGTGCCTCGAACGTGAGGGGCGGGAGCAATCACAAGGAGCAGAGCACTCACTTGGGAGAGCCCACGAAGGACATTCTTGTCTGAAATGCCCCAGCCTGCAAGAGTCGGCAGTGGCTCGCGCCACTAGCTGCCCTGCCTTTTAAGGCCCGTCGCGTAGCGGCCGAGCCCGCGCTCTTAGCGCAGGAATCGCGTAGAGCATCCGTGCAGATCTGCACTCACCACCGCGCACTTGCGGACCTGTTAGGGGTATCCAATGTTAGGACCCGGACCGGTCGCCCTCCCGAGCCCTCCGTTTCGCCACGAAAAGGGGATGAGGAATGCTGCGCCTGATGCCGGCTCAAATGCGGCATATCCGGACCAGACAGCATGCCCTGAGCATTGCGCTCGCGTGCACGGCTCTGCTCCCAGCGTGTGCCGCGCACTCCGCCACGACCCCTCAGTTGCCAAGCTGGCTCAGCGAGCACCTCACCGATCGCTATACACGCGCCTACGACTCTCGAGTCACGCCGGAAGGTCGGTATGCCATTGACCGATTCCGCGCGTTGGGTCCAGTCGATCTGGAAGAATACGAGGGGCCTGAATGCTGGCTGTTCGTTCTCTCTAACGGACCACACTGTTTCGAGTTCGATCCCGATCCGCCAACCCCGCACGAGCTGCAACCGCAACCACGAACGGCACTGCGACTCGTCGCCCAGGCCCTGGGAGATTCCGCTGACGTTCTGCTTCCCGATATCGTGGTGAGTTCTCTCATGCGCGCGCGGGATCTCACGTGCGTGACGTTCTGGCGCCGGGGGATCGACATCGCGTCGTCCGAGATGAGAAACGACGATGCCTATGGGAAACGGGATTTCGGCACCGGCTTCGTCTGCGAACGGCCGGAGGCGACCACGTGGTTCTGGGAAAACTCCGAGGTGGATTACTACGGAGAGCAGTTCTACGAAATATGGGACGTGTTTCTCGAGGGCGAAGACGTCTACATCGTGTTCGATGTGTCCTCGTGTGCCAGTGAATGTGCGTACCTGGTCGTGCACCGCTTCGTGAATGGCCGCAGCCCCTTTGTCGGCTGGCTTCACTTATGGAATCTGTGATCAACTGGACGACATCGCGGCTGCTCTCGACCGCGTGCGTTCTAATGGCCATCTTAGCGTGCAACAACGTCATAGTCGATGACTGGGGCCCGCCGGCAGGCTATGGATTGGTCGAAGGAACGGTATCGCGCTCCAGCGGCGGAACTGCTACCGGGGTCACCGTATCGGTGTGGCAATGCGATGAGCCAATGGAGGGACATGGTGGTTCTGCTCGGACAACTGGATCGGGCCGGTACGCAATCGAGCTGAGGCTCCCACCTGTGGGTGTAATGTCAGGCTTGGACGCAGATACACTGACAGTGTCTTGCGTGGTCGTTGCAAACGAGGATAGCACCAGCAAGATATCTGTCGATGTGCCGTTTGCGGAGACGGTCCAGGATGTGCTTCCCGTCATCGTCAACCTGGTGATACAGTGATGGTGCTCCGGTCTGTTGGACAGCGGCTACTGGTACTCCCCTCGGTTCTCGTCGTGGCCTGTGCCGGCGACGCTTTGGTGGAATGGCTCGTCACGATCGACACGCTTCCCTCCGGCGCGATTCACGTTTCCAATCCGGAGCAGGGACTTTGGGATGACCGGCCTCTCTGGAAGCTCGTTGACGTAGCCAAGATCGGGACGCAACTCGACTCGGGACCCGAAGTCTTTGGCAATGTTTCGGACATCGACGTGGATCAGTTCGGTCGCGTATACGTCTTCGATCGGCAAGCGCAGGACGTGCGGCTGTTTGAAGCCGACGGCAGGTACGTACGAACGATTGGAAGACCTGGTGGAGGTCCCGGTGAGTTCCGCGCCGTGAACGGCATCGCGGTCGATTCGGCCAGTCGGCTGTGGGCGCACAATCAGGGCAACCTGCGATACAGCGTGTTCGATACAAGCGGGGCCCTTGTAATGGAACCGCGCGCTACTGCCACCAACGTCCGCTTTGTTGATTGGATTAGCGTCTTCAGTGCTGGTGGTGGCCTGATGGAACAAGGGGGCTACCTGACCGAGGAGGGACACTTTTCCGGGCTGCGTCGGTACGATCTCGCTACCGAGAGCTTGGTCGATGTCAACGTGTCTCTAGGCCGCCCCCCGTCGCCCGGCGCCAGGCCATTCTCCATGACCTCTACTCTCACACCAGAAGGATGGTGGCGTGGCGACAAATACGAGTATCGACTGGTACACACCGAGTTCCACGGTGATTCGGTGCGCATCATCGAGCGCGCCCGCGAAGCAGGCCTGCTCTCAGCGGCGGAACGCGACTCGGCCAGGCAGCAGGAAAGAGATCTGAACCGACGGTCCAGGCAGGGTGAAATCGATCTCGAAACAACCCTCCGGCCGATCTTCCAGAAGGTACTCCTGGACGATCTAGATCATGTTTGGGTCATGCTGGTACCGGAACCCGACGACACGATTACTCGATTCGATGTCTTCGATCCCGTCGGGCGGTACCTAGGCGAAATAGCAGCGCCGCATATCGTAGAGATACGACCCGCGCCGATGTTTGGTGACCACACGATCTATTATGTGACGAAAGACGAGCTGGATGTGCAGTACGTAGTGGTGGCAGAGATCAGGCGACGTGAGTGAGCGGCCATGAATAGAGAACAGCACGATTTCGTGTTCACCAGAATCTTGCTTGCACTGTGTGCACTCGGTTTCGTGGCGTCAACGTCCCTCGAGGAAGTGTTCTGGGCCGGGTTCTTTGCCTGTGCAATGGTGATAGTGAAGTGGTGGTACTGGACGTTGCATATAGGACGACGTCGCTAACAGGGGAGGTGACATTGAAGGAGGTTTCTCCGCCTGAAGAGCTACGGCCATAACCCGCGCAAATCCGCCCTTTTTCCGCTTGAATCTGCGGCCCTACTCGTATCGCAACGCCACCAACGGATCTACCTTGGTTGCCGCTCTGGCGGGCACGATGCTGGCTAGCAGAGCTGCCAATACCAGAACCACTGCCGCGGTCCCGTAGACTAATGGATTTAGTTCGGCCACTCCGAACAACTTGCTCTTGATGAGCGATTCGACTCCGATTGCGCCGGCTACTCCCAACACGACTCCGATCGCGGCAATGAGGACCGCTTGGCGCAGCACCAAACCGAGAATGGTCTGATTCTGCGCACCCATGGCGCGTCGAATACCGAATTCGTGTGTACGCTCGGCAACACCGTACGCGACCAAACCGTACAGCCCCACCGCGGCCAGCAGCAATGCGAGTACTGCAAAGGCGCCGATCAGGCTCGCGAACAGGCGTTGTTGTGACAGCTCTCGCCCGACTCCGTGAGTAAGGGACTGCACTCGGGACAGCGGCAGCGTGCCATCGACCGCCTTGGCCGCCTCGCGTACCGCGGCGACAGCCGCGGCGTCGCCGAGGGATGAGCGAACCAGTATCGTGGCCCAACTCAGATAGGGGTCTTGCTGACCAAACGGTTCGTACACCATGAGGCTCTGGTCTTCCGTGAGGCTGTTCCAGCGACTATCTGCCACGGTTCCAACTACGCGGTACAGCGAATTGCCACCGCGCATGGTGTTGAATCCCACGTAACGTCCGACCGCCTCTCTGCCACCGAACAACTCACGTGCGAGGCTCTCGCTCAGAACCACGATTAGCTCGGGCCCTTCCGCGGCCACTATTTCGTCCCGCCAGAATTCGGTCAATCCGGTTCTCACGGGCAGGTGCAACGCCGCGAAGTACTCGGGTGATATGGAGTTGGTCAGTATCTCTTGCCGCGCATCGTCTCGATCCTCACCCTCTGCGTGGATGCGTGTGTAGCTCCCGCCGCTGTTGAAGGGCGCGCCACCGGCAATACTGACGTGTTCGATACCCGGTGTGGACCTGATACGTCGGATCAGTTCGGTGTAATACTGGCGTGACCTATCCGGTGTGTAGCCGTGGTCGCGGGTATCCACTGCGAACACCGTCACGTTCTCAGGATCGAATCCGAGGTCGATACGTGAATAGTTCTGCAGTGTCTGGATGAACAGCAGGGCACCCACCACGAGAGTCAGTGAAAGGGCAAGTTGCAACGCGGCCAGTCCACGTCTCACGTACGGCCTCTTACCTGTCTCCGCCCTGGCGGAGTCTTTGAGACTCGTAGCCAGATCGATACGTGTGGCGAAGATCGCTGGCGCGATGCCGAAGAGAATGCCAGCGACAACGGAGACCGCAAATGCGAAGGACAGGACTCGCAAGTCGACACTAATTCCCTCGAGCGAGCCCAAGCGGTTGATCATCATGCCTTCCAAGAACTGCGTGACCCCGATCGCAATGGCGAGTCCGAGAGTGCCACCGATGAGCGAGATGATCCCGCTCTCGGTGAGGTGCTGTCTTATGATGCGCCAACTACTTGCTCCCAGAGCTTTGCGAACAGCACCTTCGGCGCGACGTGTTACTCCACGGCAAATCAGCACATTCGCCACGTTGGCACATGCAATGAGCAACACCAGGGCTACTACATAGAACAGTAGTCGTACCGTGGCTGTGATCTCTCGCTGCAATTCCGGGTGCAAGCCGATCTCTGGGAAGAGTGTCGCTCGAACTTCCTTGAACTTCTCGTTGACCTCCGGATAGGCGACCGCCAGGTTGGCCATCGCCACGTCCAGTTGTGCCTGAGCTTGCTCCATCGTGTGACCGGGTGCCAGCCGACCCACGAACTCGTAGTACCCGCGTGCGTCGCGCTCCCCGAAGAGATCGAAGTCCATATGGCGCACGAAGTACTGCACGCCGCCAGGGATCCACAGGTCGACACGGCCCATGCGATCGGTACCGAAGAACCCTTTCGGGGTAACTCCGATGATGGTGAAGGGTCGGCCGTTGTATGCTATCGTGCGGCCGAGTACTGCCGGATCCTGGTTGAGCAGGGTGCGCCACATATTGTGGCTGATGATGGTGACGTGGGCATCGGTGGAGTTCATCTCTTGCGACGTGAAATCGCGGCCCAGGAACGGCTGAACGCCGAGTACCTCGAAGTAGCGATCCATCACGAACTCAGCCGACCGGACTACCGGTGTGACACCCTCGGCACCGACGTGCACGCTCGACCCTTGGCGGCCCACAAACCCGTCTAGTGCGGTAACCTGTTCCATCATGTCCGCGTGGTTCAGGTACGAGACACGGCTGACCGTTATCGCGCCCGGCCTTTGCGATGGCCGGCCCACCCAGCCCCAAACCAGCTGGTCGGGCTCGCTCAACCCCGGTATCGGTCGGAACAACACCCAGTTGGAAACGGAGAAGATCACGGTTGTGGGGCCGATACCCAACGCGATCGTCAATACGGCTGTTGCCGTGAGAAGTGGTCTGCTCTTCATCACGCGCGCCGCATAACGCACGTCCTGCCAGAATGAATGAACACCGGTGGTTCCCGCAAGCAGTTTGGTTCGCGGCTTGTGCGACTCGCGCTGGCGTGGGCTCCAGGCTACTGCAATCGATCTGAGTGTTTGCTGCCAGTACCACGCGCGGGCGTGGGATTCCCCAGTCGTGTGTAATCGTTGCTCGTACTCCTCCTCGATGTCACCGCGAATGAACTCGCGTCCCCGACCTCTGAGGAACAGATCGAGTAGCAGCCGTGCGATCAATGGGCGGGAGTCACGTGGCATGGCCGCTCAGACCTCGGAGTCACTTGTAGAGAGGCGAGAGAGTCTCGGCTCCATTCCCTTCACCATGTCGCGGATTGCCTGGTAGGAACGGGACAGAGCTTTGGCGCCTGCGGGCTCCAGTTTGTAGTGCTTCTTCCTGCGGCCACCGCGTTGCGCGGTTGGCTCTCCTGTTTTGGAGGAGACGAATCCGCGCGATTCCATACGGTCGAGCGCCGTGTAGACCGCTCCCGCCGAGATCATCCGACCGGTGCGTTTCTCGATCTCCTGGCGGATGGCTACGCCGTACGCACCGTCACCGAGTCTGACGAGGGCGAGGAGGAGCAGCTGCTCGAACTCACCGAGGTGGATCTTCATGGAAGGTCCTCAGGACTGATATATACCACACTGTAGTATATAATCGAGGCGCCGTCAAGTCGCGTGGGTACCTCGGGCGGAGAGCGGGGTACTACATGCAGCCTTGAACCGACTGCATTCCGGACCGACGCCCGAAGGACTATGACGCGAGCAGTTGCAGTCCGTGACTCACATACATGATCGTGACACCGTTGCCGGATGCACTCCGGTGGGAAGCAGGTAATATGCACCACTGCCGCACCTGGAGGTCGACTTGAGATACGTGCCCGTCGTACTGGCAAGCGTGCTGCTGCAGGGATGCGCCATGAAGGGCGACATCAAACGCCTGGAAGCCGAGCTGCAGACCTACCACACCCAGGTGTCGACTTCCGATTCGGCTCGTGCGTTAGCGCTTGTGAGACTGCTCGATCAAGCAACTCGTTCGCACCAGGAGACACAACAGCTACTGGACTCCGTCACGTCCGAGGTCAGGCAGCTGACGCTCGCGCTTGGGGATCTGCGCGGCGAACTGACTTCGGTGCAGCGACAACTGGTTGCGGTCCAGGAACTGGCAGGTCAGAGTGAGACGCGATTGCGGGAGTTGAGTCTGGCGATTGCTGCAATAGCAGGCGCAGGTACGGGATTAGCCGCCGTCGCAAGTGGGGAATCAGGGAAGGCAGGTGATACCAGCGCCGAGCAGCTGTATGCGTCGGCGCTGCAACAGCTCAGAAGGGACAGACCGAGCACTGCACGCGGAGCGTTCCACGAGCTGCTGCGAGCCTATCCCGACCATCCATTGATTCCGGATGCCCTCTACTGGATAGGTGACAGCTTCGTCGAGGACAATCCCGACTCGGCCATGGCCTATTTGAACCACGTAGTCGATGAGTATCCGCAATCACCTCGTGCACCATCGGCGCTGTACAAGGTTGGGTTGGAAGCCGAGCGGCGCGGCGAGACTGCGCAAGCGCATGCTACTTTTGAGCGCGTAGCGACGGAGTACGGCCTGTCCGACGCGGCGCAACTTGCATGTCAGAAGCTTCGTGCAGCAGGGCGAACGAACGTCGCGGCGTGTCGGGGTGGTTGAGTTGTAAGGGGCGGTAAGGGACGGAAAGAGACGGTAAGGGGCGGAAAGAGACGGTAAGGGGAAGGTATGGGGCGTTCATTCGGCGCCAAAGTAGACCAGCCATGCAGACAATGAAGCGAACGAGTCTCAGTTTGACAGTGCCGATGGTACTGCTAGTGGCGCCGCCAACTGCTCTAGCTCAACAGATGAGTCGAGAGCACGAGGTGAGAGCCGCGGTCTCAGCTTTTAGTCGTGCGTTCGTGGAGGCTGACGTGTCCGTGCTTCGCACGCTCCTCACGGAGGACTACGTCCACATAAACGGTCGTTCCGGAAGCCTTCTGAATCGGGATGAATGGCTCAATTGGATAGCGTCTCGCCGGGCGGAACTGGATAGTGGGCGGTTAGTCATCGATACTTACCGCATCGAGGATGTGAACGTGCAGATTCATGGGGAAGCGGCCGTGGTGACAGGTCGGGTGCGTTTCACGAACGTTTGGGTCGAGCAGGGAGGAGTGTGGCGTCGAGCGGCGTTTCATGATTCCCCTTTTCCCGAATCTGGATCACAACGACAGTAAGAGATGGTATTAGGACCATGTCCCGTCCCACCCTCTTAGCGCACGAAGCACAGGCGTGCAGGCTGATTCTGCGACCAAATGTCCCAATCCCGCACCCTAATGTCCCCAAATCCACCTACCGCATCGACTCGGCGCATCAGATCTTACAGTCGGGCCGGCCCTTCGACATCAGAGCCCCACCTCGCGCCACACGAAAGGGATGAGGAACGCACCCATGGCAACCATACTCGTCGTAGACGACGATCAGGCGGTCAGGAAGAGTCTCCAGCAGTTCCTAGTCGGAGAGGGACACGTAGTCGTGGTTGCGAGCGATGGCCTGGAGGCGCTGGCGTTCCTAAACGACTTGGTAGTGGATGTGGCACTGGTTGACATCATCATGCCCACCGTCGACGGGTTCACCCTGATGCGGCGGATGCAGCAAGACAATCCCCGGGTGAGGCTAGTTGTCATGTCGGGGTTTGATGACGTCCGGGATCTTGCGGCACGGGAGCTCGGCCTCCACCTGTCGCTCGAGAAGCCGTTCGCGCTGGACGAGGTCAAGACTGTAGTAGACGAGGCTTTGAGTACCGAGGTACCCGCCGAACCTGAGGAATGAAGCGCAGCGCCAATGCGCGCCTCTCCTGAGGGACGAGTCCAGAAGGATGCTGAATCGCCTTTCAAGGCACGTCGCGTAAGCGGCCGAGCCCGCGCTCTCAGCGCAGGAATCGCATAGAGCATCCGCGTAAGTCAGCCTTTTTCCGCGTACGTCCGCGGCCGTAACCCGCGGCCGTAATCTGCGCCAATCCGCCTTTTTTCCGCGTACATCCGCGGCCGTAATGCTTGCCAGAACTAATCTAATACGATATATTCTAATCCGATAGTTATCGCAGTTCATGTTGAATCGGAGGAACCGCCCGACTGATGGATCGCTCTACGACCAAACCCCTGACCGGGACCTTCTTCTACATCCTGCTCGCACTGACGGACCGTGAGCGGTATGGACTCGGCATCATTCAGGAGATCGAGCGCCGCACCCACGGCGAAATCCGGCTCGGACCGGGAACGTTGTACAACGCGATGAAGAAGATGCTCCAGGAAGGTCTGATAGAGGAGACGGTGGGGAAGGGTGATCCCCGCGAGGACGATCCACGCCGTCGCTACTACAAGATCACGCAGGCTGGGCGGGACACAGTCGAAGGCGAAGCGGCCCGGCTCGAACGCCTTGTGCGAGCTGCACGCCTCAAGCACATCCTGCCGGCCAGGCGCTCCTCATGACTGCCGAACGTGCAACCCGGCTTCTACTCATCCTTTACCCGCCGAGCTGGCGACGCCGGTTTTCACACGAGTGGTGTGAAGTAGTGTCGTGGCGTCTACAGACGGGCCAGGGTTTCAGTAACGAACAATTGCGCGTGCTGGCGGGTCTGGCTCTGGACACGGCGCGCGCACTTCCTCAGGCATACTTCACCGTGTTACGTGAAATGCTGGCGCGTGCGGTCAATCGAGTCCCCCGGCGAGTCAAAGGCACTAAACGGCATTCGATGGGGCCAAATACAACTGGTCCATCGCGCCGCGGCGGCGTCCCCTCCGTGCTCGCCTCGCTGTACCAAGACGTGCATTACGCTCTTCGGGGGTTGCTGCGAAACCCAATCTATGCCTCGGCGGCCATCGCCTCACTGGCGCTGGGAATCGGAGCCAATACCGCCTTGTTCGGGGTCGTGAACGCTGTCCTGCTGCAACCGCTGCCATACACGGAGCCCGATCGGTTAGCGATTGTGTGGAATGCGTTCCCCACGTCCGGACTCGAGCGACTTCCTGTCTCCGGTGTCGAACTCCAGGCGTTGCGCGACCGTTCGGGTTTGTTCGAAGACGCGGCCGGCATTTGGGCAACGACACGCACGGTCCTTGGCCCCGACGAACCGGTCACCGTGGCGTCCGGCCTGGTTACGCCGAACTTCTTCTCCGTACTTGGAGTGCAACCGAGCCTGGGCCGTTCGTTCGTGGCAGAGGAGGGCGGCTCGGTCATCCCGCGGGGAGTCATTATCAGCGACGAGTTCTGGCGCACCCACCTTGGTGCAAATCCGGATGTTGTCGGCCAGCGCATCCCGGTCGAAGGCACAGAGATCGTCGTGATCGGGGTGCTGCCAGCGGGATTCAAGGTCTTCTTCCCATCCGACGGTGGGATTCCCGCGCGAATGGACGTCTATGTCCCATTGATGGCGGATCTCAATCAGTTACCGGTCGCTCAACATTATTTGCGCGTGATCGGGCGACTGCGCGCAGAAGTCGACATGGCTGTTGCTCAAGCACAGGTGGCCGCCGTCGCCCAGCATGTCCGCGAGACGTACTCGGAGCTGGCAGCGACGGGTGACGAATTCACCATCGTGCCGCTGCACGCGGATGCCGTGCGGGCCGCGCGGCCCGTGCTTCTCGCGCTCCTTGCCGCTGTGGCCCTCTTCCTACTACTCGCATCGGCAAACGTTGCCAGTCTGTTGCTCACCAGGGCAACTGCGCGGGGTCACGAGATGGCCGTCCGCACATCGATTGGCGCGTCGAGACGACGCGTCGTGCAATTGTTAGTCGTCGAGGGCTTTGTGATCACGGTCATCGGCGCCGTGATCGGGTTCTGGTTGGGAACGATGACAGCAGGACTACTATGGGACATGCGGCCCGAAGGCCTTTCGCGGGTTGACTCGATACACCTGGATGGCGCAGTGCTTGGGTACACAGCTGCAGTGTCCGCCCTGGCTGCCGTTCTGTTCGGCATCACTCCCATCAGTCAAGTCTCGAGGTTACAGCCCATCCGGAGCCTCAGACTCGGCAGCGTGTTCACGACCCGCGGCACGACCCGTACGCGCAAGGTCATCACGGGTGCAGAGGTCGCGGTTGGGTTCCTATTGCTCATTGGCGCGGGTTTGATGATCCAAACTTTCTCACGTCTGCAGCGACGTCTGCAGCGCGTCGACGCCGGCTTCAATGCCGAGAATCTGCTCACGTTCAAAACTGCGCTGGCGCTGCGGCGTTTCCCTGATGACGCCGAGCGCGGCCTCGTCGCACAGGACCTGGAGAACCTCGTTCGCGATTTGCCCGGTGTCGTCTCCGTGGGGGCGACGTCGCACCTCCCGTTCGCAGATTGGGCCAACTGGGGTAGGTCTGCTGCGCCCGAGGGAGGAACTGGTGACGATCGGGAGGCCTTCTTCGCAGACCACCGCGCGATCTCCCCCGCATACTTCAATGCCATGGAGGTCACTCTCTCCGCCGGCCGAAGCTTCAATGTACACGACAGCCACTCCGCTACTCCGGTCGTCATCATCGATCGCGCCTATGCAGACCGGGTATTCCCGAACGATGAGGCCGTGGGACAACGTCTGTTCGCCAGCCGCTTTCGTAACGGCGATTTTGAAAACACCTGGGCAACGGTGGTTGGTGTGATCGACGACATCCGAGATAGATCACCAGCGTTGTCCTCGGCTGGTCAGGTGTTCTGGCCGTTTGCGCAGAGCCCACGGTGGGAATTGACGTACGTAGTACGCACCAAAGCCGACCCACGCACGATTGTTGCCGGCGTGCGCGACGCGGTCACCGCTCTCGGACGAGGCCTCGCTGTGTCGGATGTGAGGGTGATGAGTGACTATGTCGAGTCCGCCACGGCACAGAGGCGGTTCGTCGCGCTACTCGGCGGAGCTTTCTCGACTCTCGCGTTCGTACTCGCAGCAGTTGGCCTATACAGTGTAGTTACCTATAGCACAGCGCAGCGAACTCAGGAGTTGGGCCTGCGCATCGTCATGGGTGCAACAAGCTCGCACATCCTTGTCGATGTGCTCCGCGAGGGAATGGCAATCGGCTTGCTCGGTATTCTCTCGGGATTGACGCTGGCGTTCGGACTCACTCGACTGCTTGGCTCACTACTCTACGACGTGAGTCCCACCGATCCCACAACGTTCATCAGTGTGTCGCTGGTATTCCTTGCAATCACCCTCATTGCAAGCTTCGGACCTGCCTACCGTGCCACACGAGTAGATCCAATAGCGTCGATTCGGTGACTGGTGGGAAGCAGGTGGCATGTTACCCCATGTTCGGAGACCGGTTATGAAACGGCAATTCACTTGTATGCTACTGGCGTCGATTGCGATGCCGGCTTTCCTTCGCGGGCAGTCGCAAGAGACACTCGCGATTCCGCCACCTGAGGCAACACAGTTCGACTTTCTCGTGGGTGACTGGACGTACACCGCCGTCTGGAAGACGCCGAACGGTGAGCGCCGCGGTGTGGGCACGTGGACGGCACGCAAGGCGTTCGACGGGTTCGGCGTCGTTGACGAGTGGCGCATCCTCGATGCTCCAGGGGGAAACACCACCTACCTTGGGACCTCCGCTCGCGTGTACAGCCCGGCGAAGGGTCACTGGGACATGCGTTTTCTCAATGTCCGCAATGCAACGTGGCACGAGCAATTCGCAGAATCGCGTGATGGTGAGATGTTTCTATGGTGGACCGGCGAGGACCTACGAGGACAATTCCGGATGCGCGTCCGCTATTACGACATCGACGAAAACAGCTTTCGCTGGCGGGCCGATCGATCGTACGATGACGGTGCTACCTGGATTGAGAACTGGCTCATGATGGAGGTTACACGCATCACGGACAAGCAATGAACTTCGGCGCTGTGAGCATCATCCCAACGCCGGCACTGCACCACGTGACGCCCGCTGCCATAGTCGCGTCCGAGATTGACGTGGCTTGGCATTCCTGCGTTGAAACGCGGGCTCGGCCCCTGCGGGACATGTTCTGAAGAACGGTAGTGAGTAAACGTCACGCACATCGGTAGGGACTTCCTGCTTGGAGTATGGCGCGGCGAGTACGAAGTGGAGCACGTGCGGTTGTACGAATTAGAGAAGCCTTAGAACGCCGACAGCCAGCAGCGCGGCCGTCAGGCGGTCTCAGGCTGAACTCGGCGCCAGGTACTGGCTACCTCCGAGCGCCAACCATACAGTGCGATCACCACGAAGCAGATGAGCGGGAGCACGAAGGACACGCGCACGGCCGGAAACGACAACGCGCCGAGGCTCACCGTCTGAAGGTCAATGATGGCGCCTTGCACAGGTGGCATCACGGACCCGCCTAGGATCGCCATGATGAGGCCGGCGGCTCCGAGCTTGGCGTCTTCACCGACCCCCTTCAAGGCAATTCCATAGATAGTGGGGAACATCAGTGACATGCACGCCGAGATCCCCACTAGGCAGTAAAGCCCCACCATTCCTGGTATGAGAATCGCCCCCAGGGTGAGCCCGAATCCACCCACCGCCAGCGCAAGTAACAAGCGACCGGGACTCACGTATTTGAGCAAGAACGTGCAAATGAAGCGGCTGGTCACGAAGATGACCATCGCAATCATGTTGTAACCCTGCGCCGCTACCTCACTCAGGCCCAGCTCCATTGTCCCGTAATGGATGATGAAGGTCCAACACATGATCTGGGCGCCGACGTAGAAGAACTGGGCGACGACTCCCCCGACATACCGTTTGTTACGGACCAGCCGGCGGAGCGTGGGCCCGACGTTGAGGGATCTGCCCTCTTCTCCGTACGACGGCATCCGGGCGATTGCGATGGCGGCGAACACCACGGCGATGACCAGCGCAATGCCGATGTAGGGAACCCGAACCACCGCCAGGTCGCTGGCCGTGAGTGCGGCCAGCTGCGCGCCGTCCATGGCACCGCGCTCAGCTGCCGTAGCAGGATCGAGCCGAGCCAGGATGAACTGCTGTGCGACGAACATCCCGAGGAGGGAGCCCATCGGGTTGAAGGATTGGGCCAGGTTCAACCGCCGCGTCGAAGTTTCCTGCGAACCCATTGAAAGGATGTAGGGGTTGGCGCTCGTCTCGAGGAAAGACAGCCCGCAGGTGAGGATGAAGTAGGCAACCAGGAAAGGCCAGAACATCATCATCATGCTGCCCGGGATGAAGAGCAATGCTCCCGAGGCGTAGAGTCCCAATCCCACCAGGATTCCGGCCTTGTACGAAAAGCGCTTGATGAAGAGCGCCGCCGGAAACGCCATTGCGAAATAGCCGCCGTAAAAGGCGAACTGCACCAACGACCCCTCGAAGTTGCTCATCTGGAGGATTCGAGAGAACGCCTTTACCATTGGATTGGTCACGTCGTTGGCGAAGCCCCAGAGCGGAAAGAGCAGGGTCGCCAGAACGAACGGGACAAGGAGGTGCGCCGGCACGACTCTGGTGGAGTGGGCCGTTCCTTCCGCCGCGCCCTGAACCGATTCGGAGCTAGGCTGATTCGACAACGATGTTGCCATATTGAGTGGTGTCACCGGTGCGGATGAGGCCTACGGCCCGCGGTACCCGTTTCTTGAACTTGGCGTGGGGCTCGAATTGGATCTGCACGGGAGCGATCAACTCTGAGTACGAGCGACGCGTGGCCTCTGTGTTCTCACTGGTGAACTCTTCGGCCATGAAAGCCGCACCCCATGTGAAGACTTCTCTCAGAGCTGTCAATACTTGCCGGACCGTGGGCACGTCGTCTACCAACGAGATATCCACTGTCTCCAGTTGCGGCCAGAAGGGGAAGCCCCGATCGGCGATGACGAGCGTGTTGGTGTGTCTCACTCGGGCGACGAGAGAGAGAACGTCAGGGTTGAGGATTCCACCCTTCAGCATGGCGCACTCCAAGACTGTGTGTACTTCACGTTATGCATCGGTCCAAGTGTACATAGCCGCCATCCACTACTACGTGTTGGCCGGTGATGTGCCCGGCCTGCGGTGACAGCAGGAAGAGAACGCTGGCCGCGATTTCCTCAGGTTTGGTCATTCGTCGTCCAAGGGGGATCTTCTCAACTATGCTGGCGAGCTTCTCCTCGCTATTCGGGAAGGCCCTCAGCCACTGCTCGTAGGCGGGGGTATTCACTTCAGCTGGGACCACCGCGTTCACTCGGACTCCGTACTGCAAGAGATCGACCGCCCACTCCCGTGTGAGTGCCAGGATGCCACCCTTGGCAGCGGCGTATCCCGATGTCCCGCCCTGTCCCGTGAGCGCCACCTTGGAAGACACGTTCACTATGGCGCCCCGCGCCTCTTTCAGGAATGGAAGCGCCATATGCGTCATCTCGAAGTAGTGCACGAGGTTGCGGCGTAACGAGGTTAGGAAAGCTTCTGCAGTTCCGTCCTCGATACCGACGCCGTCGTTGACACCGGCGTTGTTCACCAATGCGTCCACCCGTCCCGCCACCCGTACCACTTCATCCATCGCCGCGCGGCATTGCCCGGGCCCTGCCAGGTCGTGGATGACCAGCGCGCAGCGAGATCCACCCGCGGTTATCTCTTCGCTTATTCTCTCACCCGCAGCTTGGTCCTTGTCCACGATCACCGGAATGGCATCTTCGGTCACGAGGGCTCGAACGATCGCCTCGCCGATGCCTTTCGCCCCTCCCGTCACAACCACGGTTTTTCCGCCAAGCGCAAGATCCATATCACTCTCCCCCGATAGGCATCAGACTGCCAAGCCGTAGAAGCTGGCGGCGTTGCCTCCGAACAGCCAGCCGCGTTCGGGCGCTGGTAGTTGCCTCACGTAACCGTCCAATAGGTCCCAGACCTGCCGGTAATCTGCAGCGAGCAGGCACACGGGCCAGTCGGAACCGAACATCAATCGATGGGATCCAAATGCCTCGAACACGATGTCGAGATACGGTCTGATGTCGTCCTGCTGCCAGTGTTGCCAATCTGCCTCGGTCACCAGTCCGGAAACCTTGCACCATACGTTCGGGTGCTGGGCCAGCTCTCTCATGTAGGTTGCCCATGGCTCGGTGTTGCCTTCGCGGATCAGAGGCTTGGCTAAGTGGTCCACCACGAACGCGGAGTCGGGCAGCTTTTCGACCAGGGAAAGGGTGGCGGCAAGCTGGTGCGGGTACACGAGGATGTCGTATGTGAGGCCAAAGTTCGACAGCTGCGCAATCCCACGCGCGACATCGTCACGTGCGAGAAAGTCGTCAGCCTCCGCTTGTGCGATGTGTCTCATACCGCATAGCTGCTCGGACTTTGAGTAGTGCTCCAACCGCTCACCCAGCGTTGGGGCCAAGAGGTCGACCCAGCCGACCACGCCTCGTATGAACGGATGGCTCGCGGCCAACTGTAACAGGAAGTCGGTTTCACGCTCGGATTGGTCGGCCTGCACGACCACGGTGCCCTCAACACCCTGCGCCTCCAGAAGCGGTCTCAAATCCTCGGGTAGGAAGTCGCGCTTGAGAACGGACATGTCCTCCGTTATCCAGCTATCCCGTACCGGATCGTAATGCCAGAAGTGCTGGTGGGCGTCTATCTGCATCAGGGCGCCCTAGTCCCGATGCTCTCGTAGGCCACAGCACGCTGGCGCGATGTACCGAGGCCGTCGACTCCGAGCTCCACGACATCCCCCGGGCTCAGGTACCGTGGTGGATCGAGCCCGAGCCCCACGCCGAAGGGCGTGCCGGTGGAGATGATGTCGCCGGGCAGGAGGGTCACGAACTGGCTCAGATAGCTGATCAAAGTGGGGACTTTGAAGATCATGTCGGCGGTGTTGCTCTCTTGTTGCCGTTCGCCGTTTACGGAAAGCCAGAGCCCCAGAGCGTGAGGATCGGGGATCTCCTCTTTGGTCGCGAGGAAGGGACCGACGGGAGAGAAGGTGTCGAAGCTCTTTCCCTTCACCCACTGTCCGCCACGCTCGAGCTGCCAGTGCCTCTCACTGTAGTCGTTGTGAAGTGTGTATCCGGCCACGTATTCCAGCGCGCTCTTCTCCGTCACGTAGGTCGCACGTTTTCCGATCACAATCGCCAGCTCCACCTCCCAGTCGGTCTTTTCAGAACTCGGAGGAATGACCAGGTCGTCATTGGGCCCGCACAGCGAGGTCGTGGACTTGAAGAACACGACGGGCTCAGTTGGCATGGCCGCCCCAGTTTCACGCACGTGGCCCGCATAGTTGAGCCCGATGCAGATGATCTTCGAGGGCCGCGCAACACAAGGGCCGAGGCGTACCTCATCCGCCACGACAGGGCAGTGTGTGGCATTCTTTACCAGCCAGGGAGCGAGCCGCCTCAGCCCATCGCTGTCGAAGAACGCCTCGTTCCAATCCTCACCAAAGGCGCTGACATCGATGCGTTTGTCCTCCGGTCCCAGCACACCCGGGTGCTCGTGACCGGCCTTGCCAAACCGAATCAGCCTCATTGAACCTCCACAATCAGCCGTTGAGCCTGAGGAAGCCACCGTCTATGGGATAGTCCGTTCCGGTGGCAAAGGCGGCCTCGTCCGAGCAGAGGTACAGGGCCAGGTCGGCCACCTCCTGCGGCGTTCCCATACGGCCGATAGGTTGAGTGGCGGATAGCTTGTCGAACATCTCTTGCTCCCGTCCGGGATAATTCTCCCTCAGGAATCCATCGACGAAGGGCGTGTGCACCCGGGCGGGGGATATTGAAACGACCCGTATGTTATAGCGCGCGTAGTCCTTGGCCGCCGAATAGGTCATGGCGAGCACCGCGCCCTTGGACATGGAGTAGGCGAACCGGTCCGCGAGTCCCGCCGATCCGGCTATCGACGCCATGTTCACGATCACACCATGACCCTGCTGCTTCATGCTCTCGATACAGGCCCGCACGCAGTGGTAGACGCCTTTGACGTTCACGCTATAAATGCGGTCGAAGTCGTCTGCGGTCGTCTGCTCCACGTTCCCGACGTGTGCGACGCCAGCGTTGTTGACGAGACAGTCGATGCCGCCGTCCCCGAGGATCTCTCCAAACGCGCGCGCCACATCGGTCTCTTTCGCCACGTCGCAGCGGTGCGAAATGGCACTGCCACCCTCCGCGATGATCTGTTGAGTCACCTCTTCCGCGGCGTCCGCATTCAGATCGAGAATGTGGACGGATGCTCCACGGGATGCGAAGGTCACGGCTATTGCCCGGCCGATGCCGCTGGCCCCGCCGGTTACGACGGCGCGTTTGCCGTCCAGTCGAAACACGTGATCACTCACTGTGCCCCCCTCATTGCGGTTGCTTTCCCCGCACACCGATATGCACCAGTTTCGGAGATAATCTACACGCCGTAGAGAGCACCGCTAACGAGTTCAGGCGAGCGGCCTGCGGCTCGAGGCGCGGCTTGCCCCGCGGGTGCATCCCGATCCAGATTCAAGCGATGGATCGGTTTGCTGCCTACGGAAGAGAGGGTGTACCATGAAGAATCCGAGTGTAGGAATCCCGTGCGCGCTGCTCCTAGTCGGCACGTTGTTGACCGGTTGTGCGACACCCGCACGCGACTATCTGAACGAGACCCAAGACGAAATGGACGCTCGCATGGAGTGGTGGCGCGACGCGCGCTTCGGGATGTTCATCCACTGGGGTCTCTACGCGGTCCCGGCGGGCGTGTACCACAACGAACCTGTCGCTGGTATCGGAGAGTGGATCATGAACTCGGCACAGATCCCGGTTGCCGACTACGAGACCTTCGCCGCGCAGTTCAATCCGGTCCAGTTCGATGCCGCAGAATGGGTACGCATCGCCAAGGACGCCGGGATGAAGTACATCATCATCACATCGAAGCACCACGACGGCTTCGGCCTGTGGGACTCGGAGGTGTCGCAGTACGACATCATCGACGCGGCGCCGTTCGGGCGTGACATCTTGAAAGAGCTGGCCGACGCGGCCGCACTGGAGGACATCCGGCTGGGTTTCTATCACTCCATCATGGATTGGCACCACCCCGACGCGCAGGCCCCCCATTTCCCCACCTACAACACCAGTGAGAAGAGCAACCCGAGCTTTCCCAGCTACGTGGAGGACTACCTCACGCCGCAGGTCAGGGAGTTGGTGACCGGCTACGATCCGGCCGTCTTGTGGTTCGACGGAGAGTGGATCCCGGAATGGACCCACGAGTTGGGACTCGAAATGTACAACTTCGTCCGTTCCATGAGTCCCGATATCCTCATCAATAACCGGGTGGACAAAGGCCGGCAGGGCATGCAAGGCATGACCCGCACCGACCAGCAATACGCAGGCGACTTCGGGACACCGGAGCAGGAGATCCTGGAAGGCACCTCGACGCTGGATTGGGAATCCTGCATGACGATGAACGATACCTGGGGCTTCAAGTCGACGGACGACAACTGGAAGTCGGCTGAGACGCTGATTCACAACCTGGTGGACATCGCCGCCAAGGGCGGCAACTATCTGCTCAACGTCGGACCGACTGCTGAGGGTTTGATCCCACAGGCGAGTGTGGAACGTCTCGCCGAGATGGGTGACTGGATGGAGGTAAACGGGGAAGCGATCTACGGAAGCCGGCTGTGGGCGCATTACGAGGACGGCGACATGGTACGCTACACCCAGGTGGGCGACGACATATACGCCATCAGTTTGGGCTGGCCCGGCAGTGAGCTCAAGTTGAACCACGTGGTCCCCGAAGAAGGTTCGGAGATCCGGCTACTCGGGTACGATCAACCGCTCACTTGGTCCTACGACGCTGCCAACGGCTTGACGATTACGTTGCCTGCAGCTTTGCAGGATGAAACCGCGCGGCCCGGCAAGTACGCTTACTCGTTCAAGATCAGGGGTGGTCCGGTGGAGTGAGGCGGCAAATCAGAACAGGACCTCGCCGGCCTGGTCGAGGATGCAGAGGTACATCGAGGAGGCCTTTATGAGTATCAGGCAAATGAAGTTGTCGAGCGCTTGGGGACTAATCGGTTTGTTCGCATGGTGAACTCACAGAATTCGAATCCGTTCATGCAGCACGACCTGATCGCCGAACCGATTCTCGAACTAGGTGACACCATCCGCGTTACGCGCCACCTTCTCAAAGAACAGCCGGATTTCTGGGAGCGTTTCCTGGCGCGAACGCCATAGTCAGCGGCGGACGGTGTGCGGTCTAACAGAGGTTTGCTGCTGTCGCCTGGGGCTTGTGGGTGCCGTGCCACTCGGTTTGCACCTCGCGGCACGGGGCCGGATGATAGTCGCGCAGCAGAATTCCAATCCGTTAGGCGGACGAAAGCCTGCGTTGCCGTCAGTTACCCAATCCAACTGTGGAGGGATCTATGCGCCGACGTCGCTGTACGACGTTTAGCACGATATGATCATGCTGCGGAAAACCCTGGCTATGTTGGCGCTTCTCGCGCTGGGCGGCCTCATCCTGACGCTCGAGCGGGGGGCATACGGCGTCAACCCGCGACTGGTGCTGGCGACTTGGCTGCTCCTCATCCCACTCGCGATCACGATCATCGGTCTGGCTGCAGAGAAGTACTGGAGCCGGTGGCTAGCGCTCGCCGGGGCGTTCGCGGTGCTCCCCTGGGCCGTTGTCCTCACCTTCGGGTTACCCGCAGGAGCACCCCTAGGGCAGCAAGCTGTC
>JBDGZZ010000145.1:0-9568 GCA_039588335.1 Gemmatimonadota bacterium
CTACTCAGACTGCATCGCAGCTATACGTCGGTGGACTCGTCCCGATGGCTATATGGTCATCAGTGATGGCTTTTTGAGGCAATCGATTCTGCCTGGTGCCAAGTTCCCCGGCTACGGGTACTACGAACGCCACGATGTGGCGGTGCGCCAACTCACCGCGCACGAGGACGTGATGGTGCGCGAGATCCTCATCTCCAGCGAAGAATTCGCCGAGCAGAATCTTCGTGATCTCGAAAGCATTCGCAGAGGGGTTCAGAGGCTCTCACAGACTCACGCACAGCATGGTGAGCAGCTGAAGCAGTTCCTAGCATCGCAGGAGGCCGAGTATACTTTTTTGAATAAGCACACCACGGAGGCTATTTGGCTTCTCTGCCGAGCTTAACTCCTCGGTGCCGCCTAACACGCCAATGCACCTGACGGGCGCGTTCGTAGCCAAGGAATACAGCGTTTGTGCGCTGCTGGGCGATTATCCACGTTTAGGGCAACCTTAGCAGCCTGCGGCTGCGGCGCCCCTGGAGGTGGGTCGCCCGCAGGTGACTGGCAGAGTCGTTAGGCGGCGTGCGGAAGGGCCGAAGCGATCCGAGGCAGCTTGGCTCCTGTCCGCAGAGGCTATATGTACACAGCATGGAGGCACATGGCCGCGGTCGTACGAACTGTGGTTTACTTGGTAATAATCGTCGGGTTGGTGGCGATCTTTCTCCCAGCCGAGGTCCTTGAACGTTCCGGCGTGACCCGCGCATCTCCAGTGCGGATCATCGAGATCGCTGGGGCGACGCTGACGCTTGCGGGCGTCGGCCTGGCGCTTTGGTGCGCGTTTACGTTCGCTGTGCTCGGTCGAGGGACACCTCTTCCGTTTGATCCACCCCGGCGGCTGGTGATCGCGGGGCCATACCGTTGGGTCCGGAATCCCATGGCCATTGGCGCGGGCTCGGCCTTGGTTGGCGTCGGTCTGTTCTACAAGTCGCTGCCGTTCCTGATATTCGCTGTTCTGTTTGTGTTAGGGATCCACACCTTTGTGGTGTTATACGAAGAGCCAACATTGCGGCGGGCGTTCGGCGCTGAGTACCTAGCGTATTGCAGGAAGGTAAATCGCTGGCTGCCCCATCGCCCGGTTTCCACGCAGTCTCGTGATGGGGATGATGATTTTGCCGCGTAGCTAGGAGACGCCACGTGTACCGAGGGGACAACGGTTGGTCGCGTTCGTTGACGACTCCGGGCGCAGCGACGCCATATCTTCACCCAAATCCAGGCGCCCGCGGGCACCGCCGCCTAACACGCCAATGCACCTGTCGGGCGGGGTACGTTCGGTAAGGAAGTCGATTGATTTGTGCGCCCTCTCATGTTTGTGCACGTTTAAGTCAATGATAGCAGCCTGCGGCTGCCCGCCAAAAGCGGGTCGCCCGCAGCTGATGGGCAGAGCCGTTAGGCCGCAGGGCAACTGTCACCCCCCAAACACTACACACCGGAGGTTCACATGAAGCGAGTCACTGGCATCGGTGGCATCTTTTTCAAGGCAAAGAATGCACCTGCGCTGCAGGCTTGGTACAAGCGTCATCTCGGCATCGATGTCCAGGAGTGGGGCGGTACCGCGTTTACCTGGACCGACTCGGATGGCAAGCCAACAGGCGGAACGACCGTCTGGTCCGTTGGTCCGGAGAAAGGCGACCAGTTTGCTCCAAGCAAAGCCTCGTTCATGGTCAACTACCGCGTTGAAGACCTTCACGCTGTGGTCACGGCGCTCAAAGCGGAAGGCTGCAACGTCCTCGACAAGATCGATGACTCTGAGTACGGCAAGTTTGCTTGGGTCATCGATCCTGAGGGAAACAAGGTCGAGTTGTGGCAACCACCTGCCGGTCAATGAAACGCGCCCACGCTCCCTGCGGCAGTCTGCGGCCTAACAAGCCGTTTGAACTGACAGCCTTGCTGTCACGCCCGCGGCGTCAGGGTTCCAGTACAATAGGGACCAGAGGCCAGAGCCACAGTCGCGCCAGCGGCTGCAGCTCAACGCCGATACGTTAGACGAACTGAGGTGTTCCGTTGGAGACTATTTCTCCGGACACAGGGCCTTGTCCAAAACTTCTAATCCCTCGGGCCAGTTCTCCGCATGTCCATCTCGGGACTCTTCATTGCAGAAGCCTGAGTGCGTGAGCCGTAGTAGTGTCCCCTCTTCCCGTGCCGACAGCTCGACTCGAATGACTGTCTCAGCGCCTCCCGTTCCTCCCTCCCCAGTCACCCAGGCCATCTCCACCAACTCATCCTTCTTCAACTCCAGGAATCGACCGTAATGAGGATGTCTTCCCCAATCCTTCCGGTTGTAGAAGAAGAATGGCTTGTCAACCTCAGGGGTCATGAGTAGTTCCCCTGGCTGTGCAAACCAAGAATCAAACTTCTGGGTCCATGCTTGGTAGATATCGCTCGCGTCTGCCTTCATGAGTCGTTCGACTGTCATAGTAAGAGGTCGTGCGGAGTTATCAGGTTCGCACTTGCTTCTCATTGATCTTCTCTCCAAACTCTCAATGGGAAAATTCCCAAGGTCGAAGGTACCGTCGGTACAGAACGTGTGCAATTCAATTGGTAGGCCACGAGCTAAGCTTGGCCATCCTTGAACTCGGGGCAGAGGACTCGATAAGACCGGGGGGGCCGTCTAACAGGCCGTTGCAGCTGACGGATCTCTTCCGAGGGCACCGGTCACGAAAATTGCAGGGCAATTGTCGCGCCCTTCCGGCCTTTTGTCAGTCGGCTTGCAGAGCAAGCCTCCCGCCAAACGGCCGAATGCCCTCTCCAGAGCCCGCAGCTGAACGCCAGGTCGTTAGGAAGCGATATGGGGTACGGGAAGTAAGAAGTGTCTCCGATATCGGTTTCCTGAAGGAACAACTCGTGAATGAACTATTTAGGATCCACATGCGCCGAATCCATCTGATCGCAATAGCACTGGCCTCCATCCTCATCGGCTGCGGTAGCGCCGATTCCCGGCCCGAAGAGGACACATCGGATCCGGCCGGTGGAGTGGTGAGTCATCAATCCCAAATCGGTGAGAAGATCGATCGCTACCTCTCGGCCATGGAAGCGCTTGGATTTTCCGGTGCAATCATCGTCAGCGAGGGCGACGAAGTTGTGTTGCGCAAGGGCTACGGGCTGGCGGACAGGGAGGCGCGGCGCCCCTACACGCCAACCACCATCCAGTCTCACGGTTCGATCACCAAACAGATGACCGCCGCGGCGATCCTCCTTCTTGAAAGCCGCGGTGAGCTGTCCGTCGACGATTCCATCGACTTGTATTTCGATGATGTTCCGGAGGCCAAGCAGGCCATCACCATTCACCAGCTACTGACGCATTCTTCCGGCCTACCCGGGGGCGTTGGTCCGGATGACGAACCGATCGGTGCCCAAGCCTATATCGACCGCGTGATGACGGCGCCGCTTCAATTCGATCCCGGTTCAGGTTACGGGTATTCCAACACCGGGTACGCACTGCTGGGCATCATTGTGGAACGGGTCTCGGGGCAGAGTTACGAGGCTTTTCTGCGCGAAGAACTGCTGTTACCCGCTGGCCTGTCTGAAACCGGCTATGTACTCCCCGAGTGGGATCGGGATCGGCTGGCAGTTGGCTACCGGAACGGCGAACGCTGGGGAGTCGTATATGAGCGCGGGTGGCTCGAAGACGGGCCGAACTGGCACTTGCGAGCCAACGGAGGTCTGCACACCACCGTGGATGACATGTACCGGTGGCTGAAGAACACCATCCGTGGCCAAGGTGTTTTGAACGCCGAAACTGTCAGACGCTGGACCACGGGCTACGTCACAGAGGAGAGCAGTGAATCCAAATATGCCTATGGCTGGGTGGTGTATGATACCGAATGGGGCCCGATGATCGCCCACAGCGGTAGCAACCGGATCTTCTCAGCCGATTTTGTATGGTTACCTGAACCAGACCTATTCTTCTATATCCATGGCAACACGTCGATGATCGCTGCATCCCGGCAACGTGGTTCTCTTCTCGCTGCGGCATTTGACGCTGAGTTTCAAATGCCGCCTCTGGTTGAGCCCGATGCTGGCGCCAACCCGGAGGATGCCAGGGAAAGGGCCGGCATCTACCATCTAGATGGGGGGTCGCTGGAACTGACAGCCGATGACACACGGCTTGTCGCTAGGCTTTCAGGCCAGTCAGCACTGAATCTGATGCTGAAACCCACCGAGGAACAGCGAAAGCATTTCGCAGAACTTAACCATCGCACCATGGATGCCATGGACAAGTTGAAAGCGGGCCAGGAAGACGCGCTTGCAGGCATATTAGGCGAGGACGAAGATCCAATCGAACCCACCCGCGTCTTATTGAACCGTATCTCACAAATCGGCAACCTGCAATCACTGAATTTGGTAGGCACCTTTGAGAATGATCCGGGCTCGCGCTTCGCCGACTTTGGACCGTGGACCACCTTTGTGCATGCAGAATTTGATAATTGGAATCAATATTGGAACATCATCTGGAACAGCGACGGCATCTATCAAGGTACGAGAAGTGGTCCCTGGCCGTCGTTCTTTTTGATTCCGACGGCAGAGGGGCAGTATACAGGTGTCCGGCAGGGGCCGCCCTGGGACACTATCGAACTCCACTTTGAAGATGAGTGTCTGGTTGTCGAGAAGCTGCGCGCTTGTCCAGACAGATAGACTGCTGGCGGTCGCGGAATGGACCGTTGCTGCAAGGGGCACAGGAATCGGGGTTCCAGAGCCATGCGGAGTCTGGCTTCCTAACAAGGCGTTGCACCTGGCAGCGCGCTTCGCGCACCGCAGGTGAACGCCAGCACGTTAGGTGGCGCGGCGACCAATTAGGCCAATGAGCAGTCTTATGCAAGCCGTGCGGGCCCTCCTTGCCCGCTTCCTACGGCCGCGGATTCGCCTGCCAACGGATCCGATACCGGCGACATGGCCCGATCTAGTAAGCCGGCATGTGCCGTTGGCGGCGCGCCTTGCGGTTCCAGAGCAGCAGCGGCTTTATCGCCTCATGCAGCTATTCCTCGCAGACATTGGGATCGAAGGTTGCGCCGGCCTCGAGGTAACAGACGAGATCCGCGTGACCATCGCGGCACAGGCTTGTCTCTTGCTGCTGAAGATGGACTACCCCAAGTACACGCACGTGCGCCATGTCCTCGTCTACCCGTCGAGTTTTGTGCCCAAGACGGTGGCTCTGCACGCGTCCGGTCAGGTGGTTCGCCCGGACGTACCCCTTCGAGGCCAGGCCTGGCAGTCCGGTGTCCTGGTGCTCGGTTGGGATGCCGTGCAGCGAGATACCTTCTTAGCAACTGACGGCGACAATGTCGTGCTCCATGAGTTCGCTCACATGCTCGACGCTGAGGACGGCAGAATGGATGGTGTTCCCGTCGTCGACACCGCTTCAGCCTACTGCGCGTGGGCCGCGCTGTTGTCTGACCGGTTCGCTGAACACGTGGCACGAACCGAAGCCGGTGTGCCTACGACACTCCGACCGTACGGAGCGGAGAATCGTGCTGAGTTCTTCGCGGTTGCGACCGAGGCTTTCTTTGAGAAGCCTGTCGAACTCCGGGATCGTGAGCCGCGGCTCCACGCGCTATTAGTGGATTTCTTTCGGTTCGATCCTGCCGCGGTCGCAGCTCAATCCGACGCGGGTGGCGCCACCTAACAAGCGCATGGACCTGGCGAGCGCGTGCGTTCTGAAGGAACTTGAGTATTGATGTGCCTGGCGTTGATCCGAGCACCTTCACTGAGCGGCGTGGCCGGCGAGCGAGGCGCTCGCACGTCATGCGCTGACCGTTAGGCGGCGCGGTGCATTGTGTAGAGGGCAGTCTGGAGGGGGAGTCATTCAATGCGGTCATCAGCGATTGCGCTTTTCCTATTCACACTGCTCTGTTCGGAGGCTCAAGCGCAGCAGGCCGATAGCACGCTCCGGCTCTTCGCGCCACTGATGGGCCGCACTTGGGCCGGCCGATACGCCGACTCTCCTGAAGAATCTCACATACAGCACGTCGTGCGCTGGCAGGCTATGCTCGGCGGTAGAGTGGTGAAGAAAGTGAAGGCGGTAGCAGCTCTCGACTTCTGCCAGGTCAGCTTCTACTACTGGGATGCGAGAGACGACCAGGTGGCATTCGTGAGTCTCACAAATCGTGGTCAGGTCGCCCATGGGAGTGTGAAGTCTGACAGCGGCCATGTCGTTCTCAGCGGTAGCCGCGCAACTGGAGCGCCGTTTATGCTGTCCTTCAGAGTGCTCGCGGATGGCACATTGCAGGACAGATTCTTCAACGTGACTGACGGGAATCTGCGCCAGGGTCATTTGATCGAGTACATGGCGGACTCGAGCGAGGCCGTTGGCCGGGCTCTCGAATGTGAAGTCGACCCGTGACTGTCCGATCGCTGGTGAGGCACGCGCCCGCGCTGCCTAACACGCGTCAGGAGCTGCCAATCGCTGGCGTTCTTATGGAAGGCGTTGATATGAGCGCGCCGAGAGCACGCCGTTACGCCCAAGAAGCGGCTCGTTCGGAGGGCAGCTCGCTTGCAGCTCAAACGCGGGTCCGTTAGGCAGCTTCTGTGGAGACCACCGTGAATCCACGAGCCCGACGCTGGATAAAACGCGGGATCCTCGCGGCGCTCGTCATTGTGGTCGTTGGCGTGGGCGTGCTAGAGACTCTCCGACTCGTTGCGGCCCGCCGCGGGGTTGCAGCGGTGGAACCACCGCCAACCAGCGAGATACGGCGTCTGGCGGTTGATGCGGCCTACACGGATGCATACAGCGGCATCATTCGAGCTGATGTAGCGCTTGAGGCAATCGCGTTCGGCGCGGGACGGGAGGTGACAAGGACGTCGAATGAAGTAGTATGGCAGGGCACCGCGCCTGGACTGCGCTTCCTAGCTTCGTATCACATTGACCCTGGGCCACCGCGCCGGTTCACGCTGAGCACGGCGGTATTCTACGAGTCCCTCATCGGGCGCATCTATTTCTTGCCAGTGCGGTTCGTGCATCGACGGGGCGTACCATTCATGGTTAGCCACATGCTGCGCCGTGATTCGAGTGGTTGACGTGCCTAGGGAAGCTGCCTAACCAGCAAATGCACCTGGCGGGGCGCGTTTGTTCGATAAGGAAGTCGATGCGTTTGTGCGTCAGCGGATGTTGGTGCACGTTTGATTCATTAGTAACAGCCTGCGGCTGCCGCCACTCTATTTGTGCGTCGCCCGCAGGTGATTGTTCGATCCGTTATGCGGAACCGGATCTCGGCAGTGCGCTGGGCGGACCCGAGTCAGGCGGGGGAGGCAATCAATGGCAGACGAACGTCGAACGGCAGCCGCCGTGGGCGTCCTGTTCATCGTCGCCACCGGCTGCTACATGGCCGGGCAGACGCTTCACGGCCCCTTCCTGAATTCGGCAGACATCCTCGAGCTCGCGTTTCCGAACAGAGCCCGTGTCGTCGCTGGGATTCTGGTCGAGCTCGTTGGCGTGTTGGCAATTCCGCTCATCGCTCTGGTCTTCTACCCGATCCTCAGGCGAGTAGCAGAGACCGCGGCCCTCTCCTATGTGGGGCTGCGCTTCCTCGAGGCTGCCGCCCTAGTGGTCGTCGACGCAAACCTTTGGGCGATGGTGTCTCTGAGCGAGGCATTCCATGGGGGGATGGCGTCCGCCAACAGCCTGGCCACTCAGTTAGGCACACTTCGGGTCTCGAACGAGTCAACCTTTCTCATCGCAGTGGCGATCACGTTCCCACTGGGGTCGGGCCTCCTCAACTCGGTCCTGTGGAGGACCCGACTTGTGCCTCGCTTTATCTCGGGCTGGGGTGTCCTCGGAGCGACCCTCTTGTTCGTTGGTTCCCTCCTCAACTCGTTCGCCCTCCTGCCCGACGCCTCGCCGGTCCTCCTTGAGGCCCTGCTCTCGGGGCCGATTGCGGTCCAGGAAATGGTGCTTGCTGGTTGGTTGATCGCGAAGGGAGTGGCTGGATCCGATTCGCACGTCGGTTCCGCTTAACAAGGAATTGCTGCTGTCCGCGAAGGCCCGGACGGCCGCTCGCTTCGCTCGCTGGCGCACCGGAGCGTACGGCAGCAGAATTCCAATCCGTTAGACGGCGTTAAGGACCCTTTGATGCCAAGACCGCTCGACCGCACAGACTACGAACTCGATCACGGCGACCGAATACGATCTGCCCAACCTGTGACATGCGGGTTGATGAGAGCTTGGCGCACCCCAACGCCGTCTAAGTCGTTGGGTTGTGCGCGTGGGGAGCCCGGTGAATCGTTCATTGACCAGACGTGCGGCGGGTGCCGAGTCGCCCGCAGCTGAGCCGCAGAGTCGTTGGACGGCCCCGAACTTTTATGCTTTGTTTTGATTTATGACGAATAACCATGTGCGGTGGAGGTTGGTTGGTCGCCCCTTCAATGGAAGGCCACGTTAGCGATGTTAGCGGTGGACCTGAGCGCCGTATGCCCATGGTATTTTCGAGGTTTCGATTTGCCAAGGTACGCGCGCATGGGACAGCGAATGGAACCTAGCCTTGTGCGCGCGCGATGTGTTTCGAGGATAACCCTCGCACCATGATCCACTCAGGTGTTCGCTCAACCGCGTTGTTAGAAGAACTCATGCCGAACCCGGAAGTACGGAAACGCCACGAAACGACGGTGGACGCTCCAACACCGGTCGTATATCGAACAGCGTATTCCTTTGATATCAGTACCCTGTGGCTGGTCCAACGCGTTTTCTGGTTGCGCGCGAAGGTGTTGGGTGCGTCGCAATCGGGTACGACTCCAGCGGGTGGCTTCGTGGAGGCGCTCCTAGCGATGGGGTGGCATATCTTAGCGGAAGAACCCGGTCGGTTTCTTATTGTTGGTGCGGCATGTCAGCCGTGGGTGGCGGACGTTGTCTTCACGCCGATTCCCCGAGTTGATTTCCCATCCTTTGCCGCACCAGATCACGTGAAAATCATCTGGACTATCGAGGTAGATCGGCTGAATATTCGGCAGACACGTTTAGCCACCGAAACGCGCGTCGCGAGCACGGATGCGGTGGCCCATGTCAAATTTAGGCGATATTGGCGGCGTTTTGGGTTAGGTATCAAGATGATTCGCTGGCTTTTGTTGCCGGCGATACGACGGGCAGCGGAACGACAGTCGCGCGCAGAGTGAGTTGCCCTTGTGAATAGCGGCCATTGCGCCGGGCCGTCTAACAAGTCCATGCAGACTGCCGGGCGCGGTCGTTTCAAGGGAAGTTATTGATATAAGTGCGCCGAAAGGCGCAACATATCGGCATAGATGCGCGGGCGACTGGAGGGCAGTCGCCCGCAGCTGATGGACGACAGTGTTAGGCGGCAACCCTAACACATTGCGGATCTGGTGTCCGCGTTTCTTCACAAGAAAGGGTGTGATTGAAATGAAGCTGATTGTTCCCGTGCTGGTCGCCCTCGTCCTGGTCAACTCCGCACCGGTATCGGCGCAGAGTTCCACCACGCCGCGGGATACGAACGCGGAACAGGAAATACTGGATCTTTCGAGGATGAAGTGGCGCTGGATGGCAGAGCAAAACGCGGACACGCTTGCTGCACTGTTCCACGAAAAGGCG
>JBDGZZ010000146.1:0-9544 GCA_039588335.1 Gemmatimonadota bacterium
CGGCGCTCCGTGCGACTCGTGTCGACCCGATTGTCGCTCTGAGGTACGAGTAGCGGCTGTGAAGCCACAGGCTAGAAGAACCTGCTAAGCCGCAGAGTCACGAACCCGTCCCGGCGCAGCCCGCTGGCCACTGCGCCGGGCGTCGTGTTCGCAAACAGTCTCGCCTCGAACTCGAATCGCCATCCGGCTCCCAGACGTCTTTCTGCCTCAAGAAGCGCAACAATCTCTCCGGTCTTGTAGTCGATCACGGGACCACCTAGTATCGCCGTGTCATGCACGTCGTTCAGCGCCCAGCGAAATCCGAAGAACACATCGTTATCGAATACAGCGGGAGGTGCGCCTACACCGCGTCCGTCGAGCATGAACTCAGCCAGGAGTCCAACGTCTGAACTGCCACCAAAGAGTTGGTAAAGGGTGTACTCGAGGCCGCCTGTGGCCGCGAAGAACCTGTCTCCGTGGCCCCCGCGTGTGATTGCTTCGAGCTTGAGCAGCGTAGCGCTTCCAGTCCACTGCGCATCGATTCCGAATTGGTCAATGAGATCATAGTGCGGTTTCAGGTATGGGCTGCCCCCAGCATCCGCCACGACTACGAAACGAGGTTCTCTGGAGGTTCCTCTGAAGAATGATGCACCGACGTCAAACGCGCCGAACGGTCTATACCAGCGAAACGCGAAGTCCTGGTGGAATCTGCCGGCTTCCGACTGATAACTCGGGTCATCACTTATTGGCAGCAACCCTCGGAGCCGGGCATTGGCGGCGGGATAGGTCCGTTCCCGGAACATCGGAAGGTAAAACACGTCCATGTAGCCCCATCCACCTTCCAAAGTCACGTTCAACATCGGTTGCCCCAGTTTGTCCTCGTTGTCCACGTCTTCAACAGCGTCAGTTTGATTGACGATATCGACCAGGTGATGTACCTCAGTCACACCCCAGAACACCTTTCCGAAGCCGGCGAATGCCGTGACACTGTTACCCAGGTACAAGAGGCCAAATTCTCGAAGGTCCGCATGAGTACGTCGACTATCGTTAGCGTCAATGCGGATGAATCCGATTGCCGCTAAACGCCAAATGCCATTCTTCCACTCATACACGAACTCTGGAGTGAACCTCACTGAGGGTGAGAACCTCGCATTACTCTGGCCGGCATACAGCGGCGCTCGAGGGAAGAGCCTCGTCTCCAGTGCAACCTCTCCAGAGAGTTCTGCTCCTTGAGCATTCAGAACTCCGGACCGGATCGCGAGGGCGGTAGCGGTCAAGGCCACCGCCCATATCATGGTTCTCATGGTTACCTCGCTCTCCGTAGGCGTGAGGCTGTGAATTCACTGTCCGACGTGCCCGACTTGAGTGTCCATTCTCCGAAGATGAGCTCGGTGCTCTTCCCGTTCTGATGGTTCACCATCATCATTCTACCAGGCCGCCAGAACGCACCTTGGTATTCCTGATAGTCGTGGTACGTGAGCGTCTTCAGCAGGGTGTCCTTACGATCATAGAAATCGATCCTCTGAACGCGGTACTCGGCCTTGTCCCACCAGACCACCTGGCGTGTGTAACCCGAGTTCTCGTAACGCGGATAGCGCTCAACCACGGCGCACTCCAGCTCGCCACACTGCTCATCCCGCAACCACCGGTAGTCATACTTGTCGGCTTCCTGTGAAACGAGATCTTCGTAGGCGAACTCGCTGCCTACAAACGGCCCAGACTTGTTGCCCGACGATATTCTCTTGACTCTCTTCAACGCCGGTAGGTACAACCACTGGTCGTCTGGCTCCAGTATGCGCGTGTGAGTGAGCAATGCTGTGCCCTGAATATCTCGCGGAGCGTCGAATACGATGATGCTCTTGTCACCGCGACCGGCTTCCGTGTTCTCAAGCGACTGCCGGCGGAGTTCTCGGACACTCTCCTCGCCACTTCGATTTCTGAGAACCATCCTCGTCCTACTGGCATCGTCGTGCCAGCCAGTGTCCTGGCGATCCGCCTCATCTGCTACGGCTCGTCCCATTTCTTCCGGCGTTTGTGTCTCCGCAAGTTGCGGGTGCAGCCACTGCAGAGCAGCGAACACGACGGCGACTGTTTTCAGTTTCTTGGTTTGCATGGTCCCTTCTCCTCTGGTCTTGGATTTGTTATCACATCGCAGGTGCGGTAGCACCCGATGTGGACAGTATTTGAGTTTCGTGCTGCCGTTGTATTGCCGGTCGTCTATCAAACGCGATCAACAGCGCCGGCAGCAACAAAAAGTCCACTGCCAGAGCGCAGATGACGGTAAGCGATGTGAGCAGTCCCATATAGGCTGTGACACGAAAGGCGGAGAGCCCCAGCATTGCGAACCCAGCTGCTACAATGACCGTGTTGGACAGGATGGCCGATCCCACGCTTTCAAAGGCGTATTGCACTGCATCTTTCGCATCGAGTTGACCGCGAACGTGGTTGTATTTGGCCAGAAAGTGAACGGTATCATCCACGATTATTCCGATGGACAGGCCGGCGACCACCGAGATTGCAAAGCCCACTTCTCCCGCGAGCAAGGCCCACACTCCAAACGCCATTGTGGCAGGCACGACGTTGGGAATGAGGCTGACGATCCCCAGGCGCACGCTCCGAAGCGCTAGCATGAGAATCAGCGAAATCGCCGCAAAACCGAGCCCGGTTCCCAAGATCATCGACGCAATGTTTCGTCTGGTGATTTTCGCGAACATGAGTCCCGGTCCGGTTGCCGCGCTGCGTTGCATGCCCGGCGTGCCGTTGCTAGCCAGCCAGGCCTCGGCGGCTGCCACCTCGATCTCCAATTCGGCGGTGTCTATGTCACCGTACGTCACGTCTATGCGGAGAGCGCTCTTGTCGATGTTGATTTGATCGTTCACATCCAAGCCGTATGGAAGCGACAACTCGTACAACAACAGGTACTGCGCACCCAGATCTTGCGCGCCTGGCAGACGGTGAAACCCTGGATCGTCTCCATGCATGTTCTGGTTGAGCCGCTTCATCGTGTAGCTGAAACTGTTCACATGTTGTACAGCCGGACGCGACGCCAACCACGCAGTGAAGGAATCCACTTTGGCGAGGTAGGCGGGATCGGTTACACCCTGTGACTCCCCAGCCTCGAGAGAGAAAGTCGCGCTGTACACCCCTGTAAGGTGCTCGAGGGCGAAGTCGGATCCCTGCCTGATCGGCATGGACTCGTCGAAGTACTCGAAGTAGTTGTCGTTCACCTGGAGGCGACTCATGCTCAAGGACAGCGCCAGGACGGCGATGCCGGTCACTGCCAGTATCGGGCGGAAGCGAAGCGTCACGAACTCCCCCAAACCGGTCACCATACGGTCTGAAAGGCCGGGACGGGGTTCTCGTGCCCGAGCACCGAACACCGCAACCATCGCGGGCAGCACGGTCATCGAGTAGGCCCACGCAACCATCACGCCGAAGGCTGTGATGTTGCCGAGCAACCGAAACGGTGGTGAGTCGCTGAAGTTGAGACTGAGGAAGCCGATCGCAGTCGTGATACTGGTGAGGAACACCGGCTGGGCATTCATCCTCAACGCTTCGACAAGCGCGTCGTGAAGCAAAAGTCCGCGCCTTCTCTGCTGCATCAAGCTCACCAGGATGTGAACCGAATCCGCCACCGCCAGCGTCAGGATGATGGTCGGAGCCGAGGCGCTGGTCGGGTCGAGCAACACACCGAGATGGCCGGCAGCACCCACTGCGGTGATCGTGGCAAACAGGATCACCACCAAGGTGCCGGCAGTCCCACCAAGCGATCGCAAGACTGCTACGATCGTAATGAGAAATGCGGCGAACATAAGCGGCATGACCAGCGGCAGATCCTTCATCGGTGCTTCGGCGAACGACATATTGAGCATCGATACGCCCGTCGTCTTGATCTCCAACTCTGGATACTGAGCCACATAACGCTGTTCCAGCATCCTCACGTGTGCCGCCGTTGCTGGCAGCTCGTCACGGCTCTCGCCGGGCAAGTTTATACGGATGTTGACCCCCGTCGCGTTTCCTTCTTTCGCCACGAGAAGTCCCGATAGGAGCGGCTCAGATAGCGATATCTCGCGAACACGTTGGATGTCAGCTGCGGTGATCTCTCCACTCCCAAGCAGATCCTCCACAATGAGGTTGTCACCATCCGCCCAGGTGTGCTGGAAGTTGGTGATCGCATCCACCCTGGTTGAGTGTGGGATCTGCCAGGCGTCTTCGACGAGCGAACGGACAGCCTCCAGGGTGCGCTTCGTGAACACGTCTCCGGTTCGCGGCCTAATGACGAAGAGAACGTTGTCGTTACGGGTGTAGATGTTCTCAACATGCTCGTAGGCCAGGAGATCCGGATTGTCGGCGCTGAAGTAGGTGCGGTAGTCGGTAGACAGACCGAGATTCCGCATGCCAGTGCCGGCAGCGATCGTCACAATCAGTGCGCTCACGAGAACCCACCAACGCCGGCGAATGACCCATCTGGCGTATCTGGCGGTGGTCCCTTGTTCTCGAGACTGCTTGGACATGATTAGTTCTCTCCTTTCATTATTGTTGACTAGACAGTACAAAACTGTCGCTAAAAAAAAAGGCGCATTCATGTCAGAGACCGGCTCATGGCAAAGAGCTGGGCTCCCGCCGACATCAGGTCCTCTCGTGGTACCCCTGCCTCTGCCATCACGTGCAGGCCCCAGGCAACCGACATGAACAAGAGCGCCATGCTACTCGTGTCAACTTCAGGTGGCAACTGCCCCTCTTCCTGGGCCACTTCGATCGACTCTTTGATCAATCGCTGCATGCGATCGACACCCGCTAGAACCGCTTGTTTGACCTCCGGGTCACTGCCCCGGTGTTCCTTGGAGGCGTGCGTGAAGAAACATCCCTTGACCAAGGAATCGCCGGTTACACTTGCCAGGTACTTCTCGAGCAGAGCGTAGAGTGCTGGAAGCCCGGGCTCCTGTTGGGTCAGTTCCGAATACGGGCCGCCGTCGGTCATGAAATCGGAGTACCTAGTGAGGGCCCTCAAGTAGGTCTTTCTCTTGCTGCCGAAGGTGTTGTAGAAGCTACCCCGCTGGATCCCCATGGCCTCCAGTAGATCATCCAGAGACGTGTTCCGGTAGCCTTTCCTCCAGAACACCTCCATGGCCCGGTCCAGAGCCTGTTCCTCATCGAACTCACGTGGTCTAGCCATGAGGCTATGGTAACCGTTTTGTACTAAATAGTCAAGAACCCCCCCGGCCCAGCCCCATGGCTTCGAGCACGGCATCGGCCATATCAGCGCGTAGCTCCCGGATTACTCCAGCCATCCCTGCATCGCCGATAAGGTTCTGCATTTCATAGGGATCCTCTACCAGGTCGTACAACTCGGCTTCGTCGGGATGCTGCATCCAGTGGATGTACTTGTACCGGTCCGTTCGAATGGCGCGATAGTCCATGTCGAGCAGCCAGGGAAACGGATTCTCGTATGTGTAGAACTCGATCAAGACCGACTGCCGCCAATCAGTAGCGTTCCCCCGCAACAGCGGCACAAACGAGCGGCCCTGAATGTGATCGCCGATGGGCACCCCAGCGATCTCCAACACGGTCGGCGCGATATCTACGGAAGCGACCAAGGCGTCGATCTGCGAGCCGGCATCTGCCACCATCGGAAATCGCACCACCATCGGTGTCCTTATCGACTCTTCGTACGGCATCCGCCGTTCGAGCGACAGACTGTGCTCCCCGTAGAAGAATCCGTTGTCACTCGTGAAGAGAATGAAGGTTTCATCGAGGATACCCTGGGCCTCCAGTGCAGCGACGATGCGACCCAGCCCTTCATCGACGGCCAACATCATCTCGGCACGACGGCGTATGGTCTCCTCGCTGGAGCCTGGATCGAGTTCCTCCATACCGAACATCGCTACCATCTCTGCCGAGTTCTTGTTGGTCAACGCTCTGCGCAGGGCCGGCTTGCCTGCCAGTTCTTCGTGCGAGGACAACGCATTTGGACGGCGTGTGAATACACTCTCTTCGTAGCGCCCCCGGTGACGCGGCGCGGGCATGTATGCACGTGGTTGCGACAGGTCCACTGAGCCGTCGTCGAGCTGTATAGCATCGGGGTGGATCGCTTTGTGTCCTATATAGATGAAGAACGGCCGGTCTCGATCACCTTCGATGATCGAGATCGCGCGGTCAGTCAGAACGTCGGTGATGTAACCGTCCACGGTGTGGATCCGTCCGTCTTCGTAAAGCTCTGGATTCATCGTGCGTCCCTGCCCCGGAATGGCGGCCCATTCATCGAAACCTGGCCGCGGCGTGGGATCGTTGCCCATATGCCACTTGCCAAAGAATGCGGTCTGGTACCCTTCACGCTGCAGCGCCTGCGGAAACGTCTGCAGCCGATGGCTCATCCGATTCCGCGCCACGTTGTCGATGATACCGTGACGCGACGGGTACTGGCCCGTCATGATGCTGGCACGGTTCGGCGAACAGAGCGGTACTGCGTGGAACGCATTGGAGAACCACGCACCCTCACTTGCGAGTCCGTCGATGTGGGGCGTCTCGAGATAGGGATGGCCCGCCAATCCCAGCTCGTCCCAGCGAAGGTCGTCGACAACAATCACTATGATATTGGGACGCATACCCGGATCGACTGAGTACGCGGTTTGGTCTCCGGCGTCGTTGGGTTGGCAGGCTGTATAGGACAGTAGCACAGCTGTCAGGACGGTTAGCTGGATGCGGCAGCGCATGGCTTGTTCACTCCATAGTTGGAGGGGACGGCAGGAATTGGCCGGTCATTCGTGAGTAGAAAACAATGCGCTTGCCCTCTCTGAGCCGGGTGGGGAGAAAAGGCATTCGTCCTCACTCACCGAAGGCAGTAACGACCACATTGCGTCGGCCACCGCGGTCACGGTGCTCGCAGAGGTATATGCCCTGCCATGTCCCAAGATTCAGGCGTCCACCAGTGATGGGGATCATGACGGAGCTGCCAAGGAGCGACGACTTGATATGAGCCGGCATGTCGTCTGGTCCCTCGAAGTTGTGGCGGTAGTAGGGAGCGTTCTCCGGCACCATTTGGTTGAAGTGGGATTCGAAGTCGTCCCGAACGGTGGGATCGGCATTCTCATTGAGGGAGAGGCTGGCTGAGGTGTGCTTGATGAAAACCTGAACTAGCCCCAACTTGATTTGTCGTATTTCAGGAAGTTCCTTCTCGATCACGCCGGTGACCAAGTGAAAGCCCCTGGGGAATGCCGGTAGTCTGATTTCTCGTTGGTAGAATTCCATTGCTAGACAACGATAGCAGTGGAAATATGGAATCGCCAATTTGGCCAGCGGAGGCCGCCTCATGTATGACGGA
Organism: Gemmatimonadota bacterium; assembly: GCA_039588335.1. Lineage (GTDB taxonomy): Bacteria > Gemmatimonadota > Gemmatimonadetes > Gemmatimonadales > GWC2-71-9. Next base: position 7,301 of record JBDGZZ010000146.1, read on the forward strand.
CCATGACCGAACGCCTGTACTACACCGACGCCACGCTATGCGACTTCACCGCGCGCATCGTCGCCCGCCAGGAGAGCGAACGTGGCCCGGCAGTAAACTTGGACCGCACGGCGTTCTACCCGACCTCGGGTGGGCAGCCCTGCGACACCGGCAGGCTCAACGATGTTGCAGTGCTCGATGTGTGGCAGGATGAGGAAGGCGAAGTATGGCACCTGTTGGAGAACTCCACATCAGGCGACGACGTGCACGGTGAGATCAACTGGAGTCGCCGCTTCGATCACATGCAGCAACACAGCGGGCAACATCTCTTGTCGGCAGCCTTCGTGCGCCTGCTGAATGCCCCGACGATCAGTTTTCACTTGGGCGCGCAGGAGAGCAGCATCGACCTGGACACCTCGGAGCTGAGTTGGCAAAGGGCATTCCAAGTCGAGGCCGACGTCAACCGGATCATATGGGAAAATCGCCCGGTGGAGATCCACGTCGTAGTTGAAGGAGAAATCCACAAGGTCCCGCTGCGCAGACCTCCTAAGGTGAGCGGGAAGATACGGGTCATCTGGGTGCCGGATTACGACGCCTCTGCCTGTGGGGGAACTCACGTGAGCCAGACCGGAGCAGTTGGTTTGGTGAAGGTGACCCGAATCGAGCGTTACAAAGGAGGGGTGCGGGTCGGATTCCTATGTGGAGAGAGAGCCCTGAGAGATTACCAGCGCGTCTTGCGCGACGTACAGCAGGCAAGTACCGACCTGTCCGTTCACCCTGACGAACTGGGCGACGCAATCAGCCGGCTAAGAGATGAAAGCAAGGAGGCCCGCCGGGCGTTGAGAGCCGCACAGGGCGAACTGACAGCCTTCGAAGCCGAACGCCTATGGACCGAAACACCGGAGTCGGGTGGTGTGCGGCGAATCCTCGCCAACTTGGAGGACATCTCGTTCGAGCAGGCACGCGCTATCGCCTCTCGGCTGTGCGAACGGCCACGAACACTGGCCCTGCTGGCAGTCAGCGAACCGAAAGGGATTCGTATCGTGTGCCAGCGGAGCGATGACCTCGCAGAACAGGAGGACGCAGCCGCCCTCGTGCGGCGGGCGGCCGAGACACTCGGCGGGCGCGGAGGGGGGACTGCAAGTCAAGCCCAAGGAGGCGCATCTGCACAGCCCCATGAGACGATCTTGGAAGCCCTGAGAAAAGCGGCGGCAGCTGAGTGAGCCAATTTCCATGGGAGTCAGAGTAGATCCCAGGTGCCCTCGGCCGGAACTCCGCATACTCCAGAGGTGTTTCCTAGAGAATATCATCAGCGTTCAATTCTATTGGAGCCGCCGTGTCCATAAGACCTGTCAGGCAGATCGTTGAAGCCCAACCCACCATGGAAGGCGCGGGAGTGCGGTTGCGCCGCGCGTTCGGGTTCGGGAATACCAGTGACTTTGACCCGTTTCTCCTGCTCGACGATTTCCGCAACGAGAATCCCGCTGATTATCTAGCCGGGTTCCCGTGGCACCCGCACCGGGGCATCGAAACCATCACCTACGTCCTCGCGGGCAACGTCAGCCATGGTGACAGCCTCGGTAACGAGGGCACGTTGGGTGCCGGAGACGTTCAGTGGATGACGGCAGGTAGCGGTATTCTCCACCAGGAAATGCCTCACGGCGATCAACAGGGCAGGATGCACGGGTTCCAGTTGTGGTCTAACCTTCCGGCATCGCTAAAAATGACTGAGCCTCGCTACCAGGACGTCTCGTCCAAAGACATCCCCGAGGTAATTGACGATGACGGGACCCGTGTTCGGGTCATCTGCGGGAGTTTTTGGGGCCAGAGCGGTCCGGTGGACGGAATCGCCGCGGATCCGCGCTACCTAGACGTGTCGGTCCCGCCCGGTCAACGCAAGACGTTACCGGTCGAGACTGCGCGGCACGCGTTCGCTTACGTGTTCGAGGGAGCCGGTACCTTTCGCGACGCCTCCGACCCTGTGGGTGTTCGGACCGAACACGTGGGACCAGGCGATGGCCAGGTAATCGAGGAGGCGGGGAATCGGTCGCTGGTGCTGTTCGACAGCGGCGACGAGGTGACTGTGCAAGCCGGAGAGGCCGGCATCAGATTCTTGCTGGTTTCTGGAAAGCCGCTCGAGGAACCGGTCGCCTGGCGTGGCCCGATCGTCATGAACACCGACGAGCAGCTTCGGCAGGCCTATGCCGACCTCAGCGCGGGTACTTTCATCAAGGACCGCGGATAATCGCGTCAGACCCGCGTTAG
>JBDGZZ010000147.1:0-17562 GCA_039588335.1 Gemmatimonadota bacterium
CGTACCTGTTAACCGGGCCTCGCGGTGTCGGAAAGACCAGTGCAGCCCGCATCTTGGCGATGGTTTTGAAATGTGAGGATCGAGCCAGTGCGCCGAGCGAAGGCGAGCCGTGTGGTAAGTGCCCGTCCTGCAACCGGATCTGGTCCGGCGCAACCAATCTCGACGTAGTCGAGATCGACGCTGCGAGCAACCGCGGTGTCGACGATGCTAGAGAACTGCGCGAGCGGGCGATGTATGCTGCGAGCGCACCGGGGCGGTTCAAGGTCTACATCCTCGATGAAGCACACATGTTGACGCGGGAGGCATGGAATGCTCTTCTCAAGATCCTAGAGGAGCCACCGCCAGGTGTCGTATTCGTCTTTGCCACCACGGAGCCGCACAAGATAGGCAGCACTGCTGGACCGGTAATGAGTCGTGTGCAGCGCTTCGATTTCAAGCGCATAGGTCCGCACGCGATAGTAGAGCGCCTTCGTTTCGTTGCAAAATGCGAGTCGATCGATTTCGAGGATGACGCCCTCCAGATCATAGCGCGTGTGGCCGCCGGCGGTATGCGTGACGCTCTATCTCTCGTCGATCAAGCGCTTGCATTTGGTGAAGGCAAGGTCACGGCACGTCGGGTTCGAGACGCCCTCGGCCTGATCGATGACGAGATGTACGCTGAGTTGTTGGACATACTAGCTGAGCGACGTACGGCCGACGTATTCCCGTTTGTGGGCCGACTGGTGGAGGGTGGAGCCGACCTGGCCGAATTCGTGAATGGAGTGGGAGAGACACTGCGGTCACTGCTGATACACTTGCTGGGCGGACAACCCGAAGGTGTGACGGACAGTCTGCGGGTAGCAATCGAACGGTTCGCTTCAGTTTTTCGCACGGGTGACGTGCTTCGTATGCTGAAGTTGCTGGGCACCGCGGAAGGAGCCATTCGGCGCAGTCCCAATGCACGCCTCCACGTTGAAACGCTACTCGTACAATGGTCTCTCCTGGATCGCACGGTAGAGTTGAGCCAGGTCCTCACAATGTTGGAAGGCGAGGCAGGTGGCCCGACTCCAACCGCGGCCGAACACAGGGATACTAGGAAGAAGCGGCCAACCAACCGGCAGGCTTCGAGGGCTCCCAGTGGTGAAGGTGCCGTTCGCGCCGAAGGATCGAACGCCACGGAGGCCCTCAGGGAAGCTTGGCCCAAGATTCTCAATCTGGTCGGGCAGCGTCGGCGGATGGTGCAGGAAGCTCTGCGACACGCCACACCGGTTGCAGCGGATGGTAATGTGATAGTGCTCGAAGTGACTCAGTGTGAGGTGCACCTCGAAGGGCTCAAGCGAAACGTAGATCTCATCGAGGAGGTGATTGCGGAGGTATCGGGGGTCCGGCCAGTCCAGGTCAAATTCCGGCCTCAGGAGGGAGAGATCGGGTCTGAGCCGACAGCCGACCAGCCGCAAAGACTCAATCGGGATAGCGAGCAAGCGGAGAGGCTGGACCGCTACCGCCAAAGAGATCCTTCTCTGGATGCTATCGCTGAAGCCCTGGATCTCGAGGTTATCGAATAGCTTGCGGCTCTCCAGCGGCGAAGGTAGCTTGCACCCATCTATGACATTTTTTGGACGCGTGAGTTGAATATGGCCGATTTGTCGCAGCTCCTTCAGCTGGGCCAGCAGATGCAGGGCAAGCTGACCCAGATGCAAACCGAACTAGCGCAGCACACTGTGACCGGCTCAGCCGGTGGCGGCATGGTAAAAGTCACAGCAGACGGCAAGGGCGAGATACGCTCGATCCACATAGACCAGAGCGTCGCTTCCGACGGTGATGTGGAAATGCTGGAAGATCTGGTTCTCGCGGCCGTGAGTGAGGCACAGAGGAAGGCCCAGGAGCTGTACCGGCAAGAGCTGAGCAAGGTGACCGGAGGGCTGCCACTGCCGTTCCAACTTCCTTTGTAACGGCGTGTCGGCTATCGACGAGCTTTCCAGCGAGTTGGCCAAACTGCCTGGGATCGGGCAAAAGACGGCCACGCGGCTGACCTATTTCCTGCTCAAGCAACCGCCCGAAACGGTGACCCGGCTCGCCGCCGCCATCCGGTCCGTTTCGGAGCGCGTCCGACCGTGTTCGACGTGCGGCAATCTCAGTGAAGCAGATCCGTGCTCCATTTGCAGTGACCCGCGGCGGGATCCGGAGTTGCTTTGTGTAGTGGAAGAGGCATCCGATATCGGCGCCATCGAGCGCACCGGAGAATATCGCGGCCGTTACCATGTGCTGGGAGGACACCTGTCTCCATTGGACGGGATCGGTCCTGACGAGTTGCGGATCGAGGGTTTGCGGAGTCGACTGGCCAACGGATGCGATGTGAGCGAAGTCATCCTGGCCACCAACCCGTCAATGGAAGGGGAAGTGACCGCGACGTACGTGAGGGGTATACTGGAGCCGGTCGGAGTGCGGGTCACGCGTATCGCACTCGGCTTGCCGGTAGGGGGCGACTTGGAATACGCCGACGGCGTCACAATTGCGCAGGCGCTTGCCGCCCGCCGGGAAATGCCCGGTTGATGGGCCCGAAGACGCGCGCACTGCTGGTCGGGCTGTTCTTAGGCACTGCTGCCGGAGCGGTGCTGGCACAACATTCGATGGATCGTCACCGTCGCGAGCTGTTCAGTGGTCGGCCGTTGCGGCGACTCTCGGCACTGGGATACTTGAACAGTCATCCAAGTGTAGAGGCAGTACACCTGTTGCAGGACTATCTTGCGTGGGAGAAACATCCCGTTCTGCGGCGTCGGGCCGAAGCAATCGCACGGCGCATGGAAGCTAAACTGGCATAAGGCGAGGATACGAGATGGCTGGTGCGGCAACGTGGTCGCTGGATGAGAGTGACTATCATCGTATCACCACACATCTGAACGCACTCCTCAAGGAGTCGAACGCTCGGTGCGCCCTGCTGGTGGACCGTGCTGGGCAGTTGCTTGCTAGTGTGGGCGAGCAGTTGTCGTTCGATCCGACTGCGTTTGCGTCGCTCACCGCGGCGGACTTCAGTGCGAACGACCAGCTAGCGAAGATGATAGGTGAGCCGGAGTTCGCATCCCTGTTCCATCAGGGTGAAAAAGAATCGATGTACCTGGCCGATATTGCACGGCGGGTAATCCTGGTAGTGTTGTTCGACGAACGCACCACAGTTGGAATGGTGAGACTTCGCGTCAAACAGACCGTAAGTGACCTGGTATCCGTTTTCGACGAGATGTTTGGCCGGGTAGCGCCTGGCGCCGCTCCTCCAACGGAGAAACGCGGTTTGCTGGAAGGTGCTGAAGACGAAATCGACAAACTCTTTGGTGATTGAGGGAAGGCGCGGTCGACGATGTCCATGATCAACTACGCTTCCCGGGAAATCAACTGCAAGCTCGTGTACTACGGGCCGGGACTGGGCGGAAAGACTACCAACTTGGAGCACGTGTACCAAAAGGTCGCGCCCGACACGCGCGGCAAGATGGTGTCTCTTGCTACAGAGACCGAGCGTACGCTGTTCTTCGACTTCCTCCCCGTGGATCTCGGGACGATTCGCGGGTTCAAGACCCGCTTCCACCTGTACACAGTTCCCGGCCAGGTGTATTACAACGCATCCCGCAAGCTCATTCTGAAAGGCGTGGATGGCGTCGTGTTCGTAGCTGACAGCCAGCTCGAGCGGAATGAGGCCAATATTGAGTCGATGCAAAACCTGTATGACAACATGGCCGAGTACGGATACGATCTCACGAAAATCCCGTTTGTCGTTCAGTACAACAAACGAGACCTTCCCAACGCCGCACCGATTCCGGATCTCCAGGCGCAATTGAATCCGGGATGGCCGGTGGAAGATGCTGCTGGGCAGAAAGTAAAGCCCGATCCGTGGCATGAAGGCGACTACCTGGTGGAAGAGGTCGAGGGAATGTGGGTTGAGAGGGCACCATACTTTGAATCAGTTGCAGTTACCGGTGAGGGTGTGTTTGATACTTTGAGGGCGCTTGCCAAGACAGTCCTCAAGAGCCTCAGCTGAAAGCTGCGCTCCATGATCTGGACGCTGCCCAACATCCTGACGCTGTGCCGGATCGCTTTGACACCGGTAATCGCACTGTTGCCGTTCATAAGCGGGTACATCCCGAAGTTGATTGCGTTCATAGTCTTCCTTGCGGCAGCGATCAGCGACATATACGACGGCAGGCTCGCCCGCGAGCGCGACGAAATCACTGATCTCGGCAAGCTACTCGACCCGATCGCCGACAAATTGCTTCTGTTCGCCAGCCTGGTTCCTATCTGGTGGATCACCAACTACAGGATGCAGGAGTACGGGATTCCATGGTGGGGCAACTTCCCTCTATGGGTGGCGCTGATACTAGTGGGACGCGAGTTGTTGATGACAGCGTTCCGCCACATGGCGCAGAAGAAGGGCGTTGTGATAGCGGCGGCGAGCGCCGGAAAGATCAAAACGATAGTCCAGGACATCTTCATAGGCGCGATGATCGCCTGGTTTGCCTGGAAAGACATGCGAATGGCATTTGGATGGGAAACGGGATGGTTTGGCGAGTTGTGGGAACGCTTCCACGGTACGGTCATAGCGGTCACGCTCATGGTCACCGTTCTCATAACGGTCTACTCCCTCGGTGTGTACATCTACAAATACAGGATGCTTTTCCGCGGGGTGCCCTCCGCTCCCCCGGGCGATGGATCTTGAAGTCGTCACGGTCGGAACCGAGCTCCTGCTTGGATTCACTCTAGACAGCAACACAGCCGATATTGGCCGCGGCCTTGCTCCAATCGGAGCACGCGTAGTCCGGGGATCGACCGTGGTGGATGATCCGGTCGCAATCAGGAGCGCGGTGTCAGAAGGCCTGAGGCGAACCGGATTCGTCATAGTCACCGGTGGCCTGGGCCCAACCAGGGACGACCTCACCAAACGAGCCGTGGCGGAGATCTTCAATGCCCCCCTCGAACTCGATGAGGACTACCTGGCCGTGCTGCGCGAGCGCTTCTCACGACTCGGGCGTGGCCCCATGCCCGAATCCAACCGCACCCAAGCCGAAATGCCAGCGGGCTCGACCGTGCTTCCCAATCGGAGAGGGACGGCGCCGGGCTTGTGGCTCGAGGGAGAGCCGGGCACCGCCGTCCTGCTGCCAGGAATCCCGCGTGAAATGGTGGGCATCCTGGAGCGCGAGGTGGTCCCACGCATTCGGGACCGATTGGCAGTTGGGGACAGTGCCGCATTGGTGATCGAATCCCGTACTCTCCGTACGACAGGGGTTTCCGAATCCGGTCTGGCGGACGGACTCGAACCAGCTGTGGGTCAGCTGGATCGGGTGTCGCTGGCCTATTTGACCAGTGTGTTCGGCGTCGATCTACGACTCACAGCATGGCAGCTAGCCCCCGTAGAGGCCGAGGCTGCCTTGGGAGCTGCGGTCGAGCGAATACTTCCTTGTTTAGGCCGGGACTACTACGGGACGGGGGATATCGACCTTGCAGCGGTGGTTCTGGAGGGGCTCCGAGGGCAGGGATTGCGCCTCGCCACCGCGGAATCGTGCACTGGAGGCCTCGTAGGAGCCCGCCTGACGGCCATACCAGGCTCATCTGACGTTTTTGCCGGGGGACTGGTGAGCTACTCCAACGAGTCGAAGATTCGCGATCTCAGGGTTTCCGAGCTGGCTATCCGGCAGCATGGAGCAGTGAGCGAGCCGGTGGCGCAACAAATGGTCGAGGGAGTCTGCCACAGGTTCGGCACGGAAACTGGGATCGCCGTGACGGGTGTCGCGGGCCCCGGGGGAGGCAGTCCGGACAAGCCGGCAGGGACCGTGTGGTTGGCGGCTCGCGTGGGTGAGGCCCGGCGGTCACTCGAGCGCTGGTTCCCCGGCGGCAGGGAAGCGGTCCGACAGCGCAGTGCCCAGGCTGCGCTCGACCTGGTTCGGCGGCTGCAGGCCGAATGAGGGGTGGCGCGACTGAGGGGACAATGGTGCGATTCTGGCTCCCAATGTATAGTTCTGGCGCACTTAACTCGTTGATTTCTAGAAGACTAGAGGGTATTGGAAGAACTGATGGGGAAACGGAGAGAAAAGCGGAAGCAGGCCGAGGAAGCGGTTCCGTCGCCGGAGGTTGAGGCGCGGCCCGCTGAGGCTGCGGAGGAGGCGCCTCTCACGGAACCTGAGGTGGAGGGTGGCGGAGATACCGTGGTCGCGACTCCGGAGGCTGCCGCACTGGAGCAATTGGCCGCCGAACTGGACCTGCAAAGCGAGCGCTACCTGAGGCTGGCAGCTGAGTTCGACAACTTCCGCAAGAGAATGGTGAGGGAGCGGAGCGAGACTTCGTCACGGGCCCAGGCCCACATCGTCTCAAGCATACTAGAGTCGCTCGATGATCTGTCGCGTGTGGCCCACCTCGATCCCGCGAGCGCCACAGTAGAGGACGTTGTGTCTGGCGTCGAGCTGGTAGAACGGAAGCTCCTCAGAGAACTCGGGAGCCAGGGGCTGACACGAATCGGCGCTGCCGGGGAGCCCTTCAACCCGAACGACCACGAGGCGGTTGCAACCACACCGGCCACAACAGACGGTCAAGAGGACACCGTCGCGGCTGTGTTTCAAGTTGGATATCGTCTTGGGAACACACTGGTGAGGCCGGCTCGGGTCCAAGTGTTCGTGGAATCCCAGATGGACGGTCAACCGCAAGGGTAGAGATGGCTCCGTCCAAAGACTACTACCAGATCTTGGGGGTCCCCGACAAGGCGTCAGCTGACGACATCAAGAAGGAATACCGTAAGTTGGCCAAGCAGTATCACCCCGATGCAAACCCGAACGACAAGGCTGCTGCAGAACGCTTCAAGGAAATATCCGAGGCCTACTCGGTGCTCTCCGATCCGGACCAGCGGAAGAAGTACGATACCATGCGGAAGTTCGGCGCGTTTGCCGGAGGCCCCCGCAGTTGGGGCGCACGGTCGGGGCAATCCGGCTCCACGAGCTTCGAGGACATCGACGTGGGTGGGTTCGGTGGAGGTGGGTTCTCGGGGTTTGGGGGTCTAGGCGACATATTCTCGTCCATCTTCGGCAAGGGCAAGCGGTCGGGTGAGGTGGAGCCGATCGAGCAGGTGGTGGAGATACCCTTCAAGGTGGCGGCGCTGGGCGGGAAGGTCCCGATCTCGGTGCCGGTCACGGAGGCCTGCCCGGCGTGTGGTGGGTCGGGAGCGGCGCCGGGAGCGCAAGTATCCACGTGCGGCGAGTGCAGTGGGCGGGGAACAGTGAGCTTTGGCCAGGGTGGGTTTGCCGTAACACGTCCCTGTCCGGCCTGTCGAGGGCGTGGCCGGGTAGCAAGTAGTCCCTGTACGGGTTGTTCCGGTCAGGGCGAGGTTTCGGTCAACAAGCGGATCCGGGTTACGGTGCCTCCCGGGACCGATTCGGGCCACAAGGTGCGGTTGAAAGGACAGGGGCAGAGAGATCCCACGGGTGGGCGTTCCGGAGACCTTATAGTCACCTTCAGGGTCAAGTCGGACCGGTTCTTCAAGCGTGACGGGCTCGATATCTACTGCACCATTCCGCTCAACCTGGCTCAGGCGGCTTTCGGGACCAAGCTCCAGGTAAGGACGATCCATGGGCACAAGGTTGTGGTCAGGATCCCGCCGGCCACGCAACCAGGTAGGAAACTGAGGATCAAGGGGCAGGGGATCGAGCGCAATGGCCGCAAGGGAGACCAGTTCGTCGAGATCGCGGTCGCGATCCCGGATGATCTGTCCCCGGAGCAGGAGAAGCTGCTGAAGGATTTTGCCGCCGCCTCAGACCTGAAGTACTAGTTCCCTCCGAGCCAGCGTGATGCGGTGTCCGGCCGGATCTCCCCATAACGTCGGATCGAGAACGTAGAGGATGGTCCCTCCATCCAGCGTGAAACCTCGCCCGTCACCGCATCGAGCCCGAACACGACGAATCCATCGCTACCCTCCTGACCTGCCAGCACTAGTGGTCGTCCCTGTGAGTCAACAGCCAGATCGGCCACGAATGCACTTTCGTGCCAGGGCCAGTCGATCCTCCATCGGATCTTTCCCAGGCCGTTGTACAATGTGAGGGCCCTGTCGGGAACCGCGTGTAGCACACCTCCCCTTGCCGCCACCAGAAATCCCGTCCGGGGACTCGCGTCCGTCAGGGCAAAGGTACGGGTGCTGTCGTCGCCGATAGCCATCAGGCGGTCGTCCTTGGTCTCAATGACGATCTGTTGATCTGGAAGGACCGCAAACTGATGTGCTGCGGCTGCGGATTGATCGAGGGCAACCCGACGGACGACCTGACCGGTGGGCGATAACACCAGGATCGTCGGTTGCCCATCCAGGATGTCCGAGACATACACGTGGTCGTTCACCCATTGCAAGTGAGCGGGGCTGTTCAGTACGTCCTCTCCCAGAATCTCACTGGAGTTGGTGCGTCGGTCGTACAGCATTACGCCCGGGCTGCCGGGGATCGTCATTGCGAGCAGGGTATCCCCCGAAGGTGCCACCGCCCTGCCATTCACGAATATGGGCTCCCAATCGAGACCCGGAGTTTCACAGGCGGCAAGCAGAACAGCCAGAATAGCCGACAATGTTGAAATAGTTCGCTTCACGTAGACCTCAGCTGCTGTATGATCCTGTCGGATCTGAATCTAACTGGAGGCAAACGCCAAGGCAGAGTATCGGTCTAGGACTGGAGGTCTCGAGGTTGGCGACACTATTCTGTCTCTCCCCGTCGTCCCGGTGCCGAATTGCAGATCTTCTACACCGACGTTTTCGAGATCCCCCTTCCGCCGCGGCATCGATTCCCGATTGCCAAGTACTCGATGCTGCGGTCTCGCCTGGCGTCCTCCGGAGTGTTACCAGATGGTGCCCTCTCGGGTTCCTGTAGCGGCTACCGATGAAGAGCTAGGTCGCGTCCACGACTCGGACTACGTCGAACGGGTAGTGGGCGGCAGGCTCGGTGTAGAGGAGGTGTGCCGGATTGGCCTGCCTTGGTCCACGGAACTGGTGGAACGGTCGAGGCGGTCGGTAGGTGCCACCATAGAAGCTTCTCGGGCGGCATTGACCGACGGTCACAGCGTCAGCCTTGCCGGGGGGACACACCACGCGTACGCGGACAGAGGAGAAGGGTACTGCGTGTTCAACGACGTTGCCGTTGCAGCTCGAGCCATGCAAGCAGAGCGGCGGCTCGAGCGGCTGATCGTCGTGGATTGCGACGTTCACCAGGGAAACGGAACAGCTGCGATATTCGGCGATGATCCGTCTGTGTTCACGTTCGGTATCTACTGCGAGGGGAACTTCCCATTCAGCAAAGAGCGCTGCGACTTTGGGGTCCCTTTACCGGGTGGTGCCGGTGATTCCGAATATCTTCGAGGCCTGAAGCATGGGCTGGGACGGGCACTAGGAGTGGCCCGCCCGGATCTGGCGATCTATCTAGGAGGCGCCGACCCCTACGCAGGTGACAGGCTCGGGAAGCTCGAGTTGAGCAAAGCGGGGCTCCTCGAACGTGACCGATATGTTCTCGGGCTGCTGGGCAAGGCTGGTGTCCCGGTAGCGGTCACAATGGTGGGACTGGAGCACTCCTTGGCGACACGAGACCTCCGGAAATAGATTGCGAGGCAATCTTTGGGGAGCCCTCGATTCTCACGACGATAGGACATCCGTTCTCATGAGTCCCACCACCGCGCAGCGGCACTTCCATTTCAAGCTGCCAGCCGAGTTCGGGCACAGGGACGTGACGGCCGAAGTTGCACAACTGGTATCGGAGTCTGGTATTAAGACGGGCATGGCCGTCGTCCACACGGTCGGTTCGACGGGTGCTGTCACGACCATCGAGTACGAGCAGGGTGCGCTGGCGGATCTCGAGCGGGCGTTGGATGTCTTGGCGCCGCTAGACGCCCATTACGAACACAACGCTAGATGGGGTGATGGCAACGGTTTTTCCCATGTGCGGTCGGCGTTGCTCAAAACCAGCCTATCTATCCCGGTGGTGGATGGGCAACTGACCCTTGGCACGTGGCAACAGATCGTAGTCATCAACCTCGACAACCGCTCGAGATCAAGAGATCTGGTTGTGGTTGTCGTAGGCGAGTGATGCCTGTGTGTTGCTACGGAGGTGCTGTAAGCCAATGATGGAAAAGAAACAATGCGTCGGCAGAGCAATTCTTGCCGCGGTCTCGTCGCTGGCGCTGGCAGGCTGCAGCATGTCCGAGCAGCCGGACCGAGTACCCGAGCCAGACTACGTCCTCACTACCGCACAGACGCACAATCGGTTCAGTGCGGCCATTCCCCCAGTCGCGACGGTTCCGTCGGGAGCCGTTGTCGAGGTCTACACCGCCGAGGCCACAGATGGTCAGCTGAGCCACGAATCTGTGGTGGAAGATGTGAGCGGCATCGACTTCGATCCAATTCACCCCCTGACAGGGCCGGTATACGTTGAAGGCGCGGAGCCGGGTGACGTCCTCGCCGTGAAACTGCTGGAGGTAGAGATCGGCGAATGGGGCTGGGCGGCGGTGGTTCCCGGTTTCGGCTTCTTGGCTGCGGAGTTCTCGGATCCTTATTTGAAAACGTTCCGATTTGAGCCCGGTGACACTCTGGCATTCTTCTCTGACCGGATCTCAGTTCCGCTGAGGCCTTTTCCCGGCGTCATGGGTGTTGCTCCCCCAACTGACTCGCTGCTGTCGACCATCCCACCACGGGCCAACGGTGGGAATATGGACAATCGCCACATGGTGGCCGGTAGTACCGTCTACTTCCCGGTATTCGTAGGAGGTGCTCTGTTCTCGATCGGTGATACCCACGCAGCGCAGGGAGACGGAGAGGTGTCGGGGACAGCCATCGAGGCACCGATGCGGATAGTGTATCAGGTGGACGTGTTGAAGGGAGGCAGGGGGATCAAAGAGCCGCAGTATGAAACGGAGGACTATTACGCGGTTACTGCGTTCGCGACTACGCTAGACGAGGCGGCTCGCAAGGCGACACGGTACATGATTGACTATTTGGTCGAAGAGCATGGACTCGACCGACGCGACGCTTACGTTCTCTGCTCTCTTGCAGGCGATCTCAAGATATCGGAGGTAGTAGACGTGCCGCACGTACTCGTGAGCATGCATATGTCTAAGGACGTGCTGGGGATTAGGTAGCTTGCGCCGATCAACGGCAGCAAGTCACTTCTTTTCCTTCTTCTGTTCCTTACCGATGAACGTGTTTGCGGCCCAACTCGTCAGACTCACTATCACAGATGCCAGAATGGCGGTCCCTAGTCGGTCGATCTGGAATGATGGCATGAGGCGCGCCACGAGAAGGACCATGGCGCCATTCACGACGAAGACGAAAAGGCCCAGTGTCAGGAAAGTGATTGGCAACGTCAAAATGAACACGAACGGCCGTATGATTGCGTTGGTTACCCCTAGGAGGAAAGCCGCAATCCAAAGGGACAGGCCGGTATCGAAGCTGATGCCGTCCAGGGCTTGGTCTGCCATCCAGAGGCCAAATGCGGTGACGAAGACTCGTGCGATGAAGCTCGACATTGTATGCGTCCTTACGGTGCTGTCGATAGGTCAGTTTCAAGGTAATGTCAAGTGAATAGTCCGGTGATCGAGTTCCGGGAAGCTGGTTACTCACTAAATGGAACACTACTTGTCGGACCGCTCAACCTCGCAATCGAGCTGGGCGAGACTCTGGTGCTGCTTGGTGAGAGCGGATCCGGCAAGACGACGACCCTGCGACTCATCAACCGGCTGCTCGATCCAACGGAAGGTCACGTGCTGGTCGAGGGAATATGTACCACGGATTGGGACCCCGTGCGTTTGAGGCGCCGCATCGGATATGTGATACAGGAAATCGGCTTGCTGCCACATCTGTCGGTTGCGGCCAACATCGGATTGGTCCCGCGACTGGAGGGCTGGCATCGCAGCAGGCGCCATGACCGTGTTGAAGAACTTCTGCGGTTGGTGGGTCTTGCACCGGACGAGTATCGCGATCGTCACCCGCACGAACTATCGGGAGGACAGCGACAGCGAGTGGGAGTAGCTCGCGCACTGGCGGTTGACCCACCGATTCTGTTGTGCGACGAGGCGTTTGGGGCGGTTGATCCGGTGACGCGAGCTGACCTGCAGCGTGAGTTCAAGTCGCTGGCACTCAAACTCGACAAGACAGTCGTCTTTGTGACTCACGATGTGAGGGAAGCCCTGGCATTGGCTGATAGAATTGCCGTGTTCGACGGTGGCAAGGTATGTTTCGTTGGCACGGTGGCGGAGTTTCGGAACGACAAGACGCCGGCGGTAACTGCTCTGCGGGAGCTGGAGTGAGTCTGTTCGATTACATGCTGCAACACCGGTCCGATGTCGCCGTGCGGATGGTGCAGCACCTCGGTCTGGTCACAGTGTCCGTCGGCATTGCGGTCGGACTGGGCGTCCCGCTCGGAATCTTGATTGCAAGACGGGCTCGACTCCGAACTCCCATTTTGGCGATAGCGAATGTACTTCAGACCATCCCGAGTCTTGCCCTCTTTGGTTTCTTGCTTGCCGTGCCACTCATTGGGCTCGGGGCACGTAACGCGATCATTGCGCTAGTTGCGTACTCTCTCTTGCCGATCGTCCGGAATACCTATACCGGGATAACTGGTGTGGACCCCGCAGTGCGAGAAGCGGCTCGAGGCATGGGGATGACCGATGGACAGCTCCTGCGATTGGTGGAACTGCCGCTAGCTGCTCCGGTGATGCTGGCCGGCGTCCGGGTGGCTGCAGTAATCGGAGTTGGGATTACGACCATCGCGGCAGCCATCGGTGCAGGTGGACTAGGAGTGTTCATCTTTAGAGGATTGTCGATGGTCGACAATGGCGTGATCATGGCCGGGGCGGTCCCAGCTGCATTGTTGGCCTTGTTGGTGGACGGTGGATTGCACCTGATTGAGCGGAAGCTGGATTGGAGAACCAAGTGAGTAATAGGGCTGGGCTGTTTATCCTCCTTTCCCTACTCCCTTCGTGCAGCGGGGACGGGGAGCGGATAATAGTCGGTTCCAAGAATTTTACAGAATCTGTGTTGCTCGGTGAGATCGTTGCCCAACAGTTGGAGAGCTACAGTATGCAGGTTGACAGAAAACTGAACTTGGGCGGTTCGTTCATTTGCCATAATGCGATTGTGGCGGGGCAGTTGGACGTGTATGTCGAGTACACCGGAACCGCATACTCAGCGATTCTGGAGATGCCCGATGAGAGGGACCCGGCAATTGTCCGGGCTGCAGTTGACAGCGTGTACGAGGTGAGATGGGACCTCGTGTGGACGGAACCGCTTGGATTCAACAACACGTTCGCCTTGTTGATCCGCAATGAGGACGCCGTGAGACTCGGGATATCTCGCCTGTCGGAAGCAGTGCGGCACTCCGGTTCGTGGCGATTTGGGGCAGGGTATGAGTTCATCGAGCGGGCGGACGGGTACCGTGGCCTCCTCGAGTTCTACAAATTCTCGTTCCGGGGAGAGCCTCTCGAGATGGATCTAGGGCTGACGTATCGCGCTCTAGCAGAGGGGACGGTCGACATCATCGCCGGCAACTCAACGGACGGTCAGATCGAAGCGTTGGGCTTATACCATCTGGAGGACGATCGTGGCTATTTCCCACCTTATGAGGCGGCCTCGGTTGTGCGGGCTGATCTACTGGAACGCGTCCCCTCGGTGCGGGCGGCCCTTGCCGAACTGGCGAACGCGATAACCGAGCAGGAGATGCGACGGCTGAATCATCAGGTGGATATCGAGAGGCGCGACGTGAGCGATGTAGCGCGGGAGTATCTTGCTAGCCTCGCCTTGAACGTCGCCCGCTGAAGGTTGCTCGGTGAAGACGTAGTTTCAGATGACCGCGTTCAGGAAACTCACTATGACATGCGCAGCTTTCTCGGCTTGCTCCTGCTGGGTGAACAAGTGGTCCGCATTCGGAATGGCTGCAAACCAGCGTGGCTGGCGTGCTGCGGCGAAGATCTTCTCCCCTTCTCCGATTCCCACAACTGTGTCTGAAATGCCATGAATCACGAGCAACGGGCGCTGGAGGTTCGTGATATGGTCCAACGTACTGTGGCGCTCTAGGTCGTGGAAAAAGTCAGCGGATATATCGAATGGGCGGCCCGCTATTTTCACCACGACTCGCCCAGTCGACAGAGCTTGCTCTACATCTTCCTCAGCGAACAGGTGCCTCACGTGATCGGCGGATGCAGGAGCTGCCACAACGGCAACTGCCTTCACTTGTGGAAGGTGCTGTGCTGCAAGGAGCACTGCAGCTCCACCGAGGCTGTGTCCCACTAGTACGCAGGCGCCGAATCCCCGGTGCTGCAGGTACCGAGCGGCTGCTTCCAGGTCATCCACGTAGGTAGTAACATTCGTTTCCACGAAATCACCCTCACTGTCCCCAAGTCCGGTGAAGTCGAATCGCAGTACTGCAAATCCGCCTTGCTCGATACCGGTAGCGAGATGCCGAGTGATCTTGTATGCCTTGGAGCATGTGAAGCAATGTGCCAGGACGACACCGCCCCTGATATCTCCCTCCGGTACCTGGAGGTTGCCAGAGAGACGGCCGTGCGTTCCCTCGAACGTCACTTTCTCGTGGCGGTGACTCATTCTATGATACCTCCTCCAAGCACCCGACCAGTTTCATCATACATTACTCCCGATTGACCTGGGGTGATAGCACGAACGGGCTCAGCCAGTTCCAGCGTGATGGTGCCCTCCACGCCTTCGACATCGGTCCCAGCCACTCTTGCCGGAACGGAACGGCTCCGGTACCTGACCTGCACCTCGCATGTGTCTCCGGTCTCTGGGGGAGTGCTCAGCCAGTTCAATTCCTTGAGCATGACTCGATGCCCGAACAGTTCGTCAGCGGTTCCTATGACCACGCGGCGGTCGTCCGGGTCAATCCGGACCACATGCATGGGTTGAGGGAAGCCCCCAGGCAACCCACGCCGCTGGCCGACGGTGTATCGAGCATAACCTTCGTGTTCTCCGACTACTTCACCTTTGGTGGTGACTATGAGCCCGGTTGCGAGAGCGGGCGCATCGGCTGGCAGGTGCTGCTCGAGAACGGTCACGTAGTCGTCATTGGGAACGAAGCAGATTTCGACAGATTCCTGTTTCTCTGCCGTCACCAACCCCAAGTTTCTTGCTATCTCTCGCGTTTCTTTCTTGGTCAACTCTCCCACTGGTGTGAGCATACGTCCGACAACCGAACAGTCGATGCCCCAGAGGAAGTATGATTGGTCCTTCTTTGGATCCCGGCCGCGATAGAGACCACCATCCTTGGCCACGACATAATGGCCGGTTGCGATGTACTCACAGTCTAGATCACCTGCGTGCCCCAACAGGTCCCTGAACTTGGTGAAGGAGTTGCATCGCACACACGGTATCGGTGTGCGCCCTGCCGAGTACTCCGATACGAAGTTCTCTATTACGTCTTTACTGAAGCGATCTTCGAAGTTGAGGACATAGTGGGGAATGCCCAAATTGGCAGCTACTGAGGCTGCATCGGCGATCGAGTCCAGCGAGCAGCACGGGCGATCCGGTACCTGATCGCCGTAGCAGAACAACTTCATGGTGACGCCGATTGCATCGTACCCCGCTTCGACCAGGAGTGCGGCTGCCACAGAACTGTCAACGCCACCGGACATGGCGACTACAACCTTATCACCGAACTTCCTAGTCATCCGGTTGTCTTCCTCAACTTGGCGATGATCTTTGGCATCACCTCGAGGATGCTAGCCACGTCGTCGTCCGTATTGTGCTTTGAGAATGAGAACCTGAGGGCGGATGTCACCAGCCTCGCAGGTGTCCCCATGGCAGTCAGGACATGGGATGCCGAAACAGCCCCCGTGTTACATGCCGACCCTGTGGAACAACAGATGCCGGCCAAGTCCAAATGCATGAGAAGCGTATTACTGTCGATTCCCGGAACAGACACGTTGGAGATGTGTGGTGCCCTCTCGCCGTTTGCTCCATTGATGTGCAGATCTGGAATCACCGGTTGCAGACGTCGCTCGAGATCGTCTCTCAGAGTTCGCACGTGATTCGCTGTCGCATCCAACTCTCTTACAGCGAGGTCAACAGCTGCGCCGAGAGCGACTATTCCGACCACATTCTCGGTTCCTGGGCGCACTCCTTGTTGCTGTCCGCCTCCGTGCAGGAGCGGTGCTACTAGATCCGGGTCAGGCACTATGAGGGCTCCGCTACCCTTGAGCGCGCCTATCTTGTGTCCCGATATGGCTAGACATGCACCGGGGACTTCAGTGCCTGACAACGGCACCTTGCCCACTGCTTGTACTGCGTCGCTGTGAAAGAGAGTGTTTGCGTCCCGGCATATCCGGGAGATCTTGCCGACATTCTGGATGGTCCCCACCTCATTGTTCACCCACATCGTACTGAGGACAGCTAGACCGCCATCGAGCGCCTTGGCCGCTGCGTCCAGGTCAACTATACCATTCGAGTCGACCGGTATGCGCACTGCCTCGCCCCCGAACTGCTCCACTGTATCGGCGGATTCGAGGACCGCCTTGTGTTCTGCTGCAGCAACGGCGACTCGGAACGACTCGCCGCGCGAGCGCGCCGCCAGTGCACCTCCGACCACAGCCAGGTTGTCAGCTTCAGTGCCACCTGATGTGAAGATGACCTGCGCGGGTTCGGCACCCAACGCATCGGCGATCTGTCGTCTCGCATTGTCGACGCCAGCGCTTGCCGTTCTGCCAAAGCGGTGGGCGGAACTTGGGTTGCCGAATCCTTCATGTCCAAGGAAAGGTTCGATAGCCAAACGCACTTCCGGCCGGACCGGTGTCGTGGCGGCGTTGTCGACGTATACGATTCTGTCCATGAGGGTCACAAGTTAGAAGGGCGACGTCACTAGGGGAATGGCACGACCCTAGATGGAGCGTACCTCCATCGTTACGACATCGTCAACGCGTACGGTTTCGTGGGTCATGAACGGTTCACCGTAAGTGGTTCGTAAGAGGCTACCGTAATGCGCATTTTGGGTACGCACCAGTTCGTATAATTGCTGTCCCGTGGGAAAGATCTCACCGGCGGAGTCTACGGTGTCGAACTGTGACGAGTAGCACCGAATCGCTTCTAGCTTGGTTTCGAACTCCTCGGATATGTCGACCACGAAAGTCGGCTTGACCGGATCTTCGCGGTAGGCGAGCGCGTAAATGATCTTGTCCGGCCGATGCACCTTTCCGTCAGCATGATAGTTCGCTAGGCCGGATAAGAAGCATGCATCCCGTCCCAACTCCGAGGCGATTCGGTGGTCCGGGTGCCTCCCCACGGGGAACGGTAGAATTACGGTGCGGGGTCGGAATCGTCTGATCAGCTCCACTAACACACTGCGTGTCTCGTCATTGTTGTGAATCCGTGCATCCGGCAATCCCGCGTTCACTCGACCGGTCACGCCCAGCACGTCCGCCGCCTGGGCGGCCTCGCGCGCACGTGTCTCCGGTGTCCCCCTCGTGCCTGCTTCACCCCTTGTCAAATCGATGATGCCTGTCGTGTGGCCGGCTCTCGCTGCTTTTGCGAGAGTACCGCCACATGTGAGCTCTACGTCGTCCGGGTGGGCTGCAATGGCCCACCGGTCT